>JACREQ010000110.1 GCA_016218155.1 Bacteroidia bacterium | reverse complement strand
TGTCAGCGATTCGGCAAGGTCTGTGTTGGGTGAGCATTTTGTACTTTTTAAACCAAAAAATATTGTTTCTGGCGATTTTTACTGGACAACAAAAATAAATAATCTGTTATTTGTTGCGGTAGCTGATTGTACCGGTCATGGTGTTCCCGGAGCATTTATGAGTATGCTTGGAATAAGTTTTTTAAATGAGATAGTTCAAAAACAGGAAATAAATAAAGCAAGCCAGATTTTAAACCAGCTTAGACTTGAAATTATAAATGCCCTTCAACAAAAAGGTGTATCCGGTGAACAGAAAGATGGTATGGATATTTCATTACTTGTTTTAAATACCGAAACAAATGAAGCACAATGGGCAGGTGCAAATAATCCTTTATACATCATTTCCTCTGTCATTCTGAACGGAAGTGAAGAACATTTTTCTTGCGAAGTAAAATCTAATTTTAGTAAAATATATTCTTCGGCTACGCCTCTGAATGACAATTATAGGTTAATTGAACTCAAAGGTGACAAAATGCCAATTGCAATCTATCCTGTAATGAATGATTTTACAAACCATGAATTTAAATTAAATAAAGGAGATTCGGTATATTTGTTTACTGATGGTTACGCCGATCAGTTTGGTGGACCAAAAGGTAGGAAATTTATGTATAAGCAGTTTAAAGAATTGCTTGTTCATAATAGTGCTATCTCAATGCAAGAGCAAAAAGTAATACTTGAAAACGCATTTGAAAAATGGACAAATGGTTTTGAGCAGATTGATGATGTTACACTTGTAGGAATTAAAATGTGAACCAATGAAGTTGAATTTTAAAAAATATTTGTTAATTGTTATAATGTGTTTTACCGTTTTTTCGGCAAGAACACAAAATACAAAAACTATCGATTCTTTGCTGTTAGTTCTTGTAAATGCAAAAGAAGATACTGTTAGATGTGTAGTTCTTAATGAGCTGATAACTGCCGAATATGATGAGAAAATATGGTCTAAATACAATAAACAATTACTTGATATTTCTGCTAAGAATTTAAAATCAACAAACAATAACGAAAGAAAATTCTTTTTAAGTTGTTATGCAGTTGCTTTAAATAATTTTGGTTATTTATATGAAAAACAAGGTGACATCTTTAATGCATTTGAGTGTTTTAATAAATCATTACCTATCCAGTATGAAAACCATGATACAATTGGAATGGCTGGTTCGTTACTAAATCTTGGTATGATTTTTCGTCAGCAAGGAAACATACCTAAAGCACTTGAATATTATCATAGGGCATTAAAACTTCAAATTAAGATTAATAATAAATCAGGAATTGCAACTTCTTATAACAATATCGGATTTGTATACGATAGTCAGGGAGAATATTTAAAGGCATTTGAATATTACAATAAAGCGTTAAATATTAATAAAGAAATTGATGATAAGGTTAGCATTGCAATATGTTATTCAAATATTGCTTTTTTATATAATTCACAAAGCGAGCTGTTTTTTACTGGTTCTAAGACTGAACGCATGAAAAAAGGTCATATAAAAGCAATTGAATATTTAAATAATGCCATTAAATTACAAGAGGAAGTTGGTGATAAAGAAGGAATCGCTTCTTCTATGAATAGCCTTGGGAATCTATACGAAACCTATGGAGATCCTTTTTGTACTGAAACTACTGCAATATGTTATGAACAAGGTCAGCAGAAAGCTTTGGATTGTTATATAAAAGCTCTGGAATTACGTGAGGAGATTAATAATAAGGTTGGTATAGCTATTTCTTATGAGTCTCTTTCATCTTTGATGTTGAAGCAAAATAAAATTAATGAATCATTTAAATATGCAAATCTTAGTCTGAAGGTAGCAAAAGAATTAGGGTTCCCTGAGAATATTAAGGATGCTGCAATTTTACTGAAAAATATACATGAAAAAAGAGGTGAATATAAGAATGCAATTGAAATGTATGAGCTTTATATTCAGATGCGTGATAGTATTGTAAATCACGAAAATAAGAAAGCAATTTATAAAAAACAATTTCAAATAGAATATGAGATTAAGGCAACAAAAGATAGTTTAGCTCATGAACAGGCAATAAAACAACAAAGAATGTACACTTTTGGTGGCCTGGCCGGATTTCTGTTAATGGTAGTTGTTGCCGGGGTTTCGTATTATGCATTTAAAAATAAAAAGAAAGCAAATATATTATTAAAGCAAAAAAATATAGAAATTAATAATCAAAAAGAAGAAATTTCAACACAGCGCGATGAAATTGAAGCTCAAAGAGATCTTGTAACAATTCAAAAAGAAGAAATTGAAGAAATTCACAAAGAGGTTACTGATAGTATAAATTATGCAAAACGAATACAGGAAGCTTTGTTACCTGTAAGTGATTCTGCAAGATCTTTACTGGGTGAGCATTTTATTTTATTTAAACCAAAAAATATAGTTTCAGGTGATTTTTATTGGGCAATTAAAATTAATAATTTTCTTATTGTTGCGGTTGCAGATTGTACAGGTCATGGTGTTCCCGGAGCATTTATGAGTATGCTTGGAATAAGTTTTTTGAATGAGATAGTACAAAAACAGGAAATAAATAAAGCTAACCATATATTAAATCAGCTTAGGCTTGAAATTATTAATGCCCTTCAGCAAAAGGGTGTACATGGTGAACAAAAGGATGGAATGGATATTTCCTTACTTGTTGTTAATGTCGAAACAAATGAAGCTCAATGGGCAGGAGCAAATAATCCGTTATACATCATTTCCTCTGTCATTCTGAACGGAAGTGAAGAACATTTTTCTTGCGAAGTAAAATCTAATTTTAGTAAAATATATTCTTCGACTACGCCTCTGAATAACAATTATAGGTTAATTGAACTTAAAGGTGACAAGATGCCAATTGCAATTTATCCGTTAATGAATGATTTTATTAATCATGAATTTAAATTAAATAAAGGAGATTCGGTATATTTGTTTACTGATGGTTACGCCGACCAGTTTGGTGGACCTAAAGGCAGGAAATTTATGTATAAACAGTTTAAAGAAGTGTTAATTAATATCAGTAATTATAAAATGCAGGTACAAAAAGAAATTCTAGAAAAAGCTTTTGAAGAATGGAAAGACAGTCGCGAACAAATAGATGATGTTACTGTTATGGGTTTAAAGATATAATCTGATAAATATTATTATTATGAATAAATATATTGTTTTATTGTTTAGTATTTTGTTATTCTCTTCTTTTACTTATAGCCAGAATCAGAAAAAAATAGATAGCTTATTAGTTAATCTGAAAACTCAAAAAGAAGATACTTTAAAAGTTAATTGTCTTGGTAGTTTATGTGTTTCGCTATGTTCTTCTGATCCTGAGAAGGCAATAAGTTTTGGTAAACAAGGATTAGAACTTTCAAAGAAGTTAAACTACGAACATGGAATAGCTGAAATTAATCAAAATATCGGGCTCGTTTATACTCAATTGGGCGATTATGTTAATTCACTAAAGAATTTGCAACTTGCTTTAGAAACATCAGTTAAATTAAAAGATTTAAATATTGAATCGAAGTGTCTTACTAGTATTGGTACTGTACATTATTATCAGAAAAATTTCGAAAAAGCTTTATATTATTATATTAAATCGTTGAAGGTAGAAGAGAAAATAGGTGATAAATTAGGTGTTGCTGTTTGTTTGATAAATATTGGGAATGTACATAAAATGAAGTCAGAATATAATGAGGCAATGTCTAATTACAAAAACGCATTAAAATTATTTATTGAACTTGACAGTAAACTTAATATAGCAGGGTGTTATAATAATATAGCACGAATGTATGAGAAGCAAAAAGATATAAACTCTGCCATTAAGAATTATCAAAGTGCATATGAGGTTAATATTGAGATTGGTAATAAAAAGGGCCAGGCGATGGTTCTGGCAAATATTGCAAATCTGAATAATATTAGAGGTTATTATAAGAATGCTGTGGAGAATGCTACTGAAGCACTAACAATTTCACAGGCAATTAATGATAAATATCTGGAATGTGGAATTTGCGATATTATTTCAGAATCTTATGATAGTTTAAAGGATTATAAAAAAGCACTAAAATATAATAATATATATATTGTATTAAATGATAGCTTGTTTAATGCTGAAAAAAATGAGCAGCTGACTGAAATGGAAACACGTTATCAGACTGAAAAGAAACAGTTAGAGATAGAAAAACTTGGAAAAGAGAAAGAACTTCAAAGTTCCGAAATGAAAAAACAACGTGTAATAATTATTTTTGTCGTTGTAGGATTAATCGTTTTTTTAGTGTTCTCTTTTGTGTTATTCCGGTTGTTTTTGCAAAAAAAGAGAGCAAATATCTTGTTAGGAAAACAAAATAAAGAAATTCAGCAACAAAAAGAAGAAATTTCAACTCAGCGCGACGAAATTGAAGCTCAGCGTGATGAAATTGAGGCTCAACGAGACCTTGTTATAAATCAAAAGGAGAAGATTGAGGAAATACACAAAGAGGTTACAGATAGTATAAATTATGCAAAACGTATTCAGGAAGCATTATTGCCGGTTAGTAATATATCTAGATCTGTATTAGGTGATCATTTCATATTTTTTAAACCAAGAAATATTGTTTCGGGTGATTTTTACTGGACAATAAAAATTAATAATCTGCTAATTGTTGCTGTAGCAGATTGCACAGGTCACGGTGTTCCCGGAGCATTTATGAGTATGCTTGGAATAAGTTTTTTGAATGAAATAGTACAAAAGCAGGAAATAAATAAAGCCAACCAGATATTAAACCAGCTTAGACTTGAAATTATTAATGCTCTTCAGCAAAAGGGTGTGCAGGGTGAGCAAAAGGATGGGATGGATATTTCTTTACTAGTTGTTAATGTAGATTCAAATGAAGCTCAATGGGCAGGTGCAAATAATCCTTTATACATTATTTCTTCTCTCATTCTGAACGAAAGTGAAGAACATCTTTATTGCGAAGTAAAATCTAATTCTAATAAAATAGATTCTTCGGCTACGCCTCTGAATGACAATTATAGAATGATTGAACTTAAAGGTGACAAGATGCCTATAGCAATTTATCCACAGATGAATGATTTTACAAATCATGAATTTAAATTAAATAAAGGAGATTCGGTATATTTGTTTACAGATGGTTACGCCGACCAGTTTGGAGGTTCGAAAGGCAGGAAATTTATGTATAAACATTTTAAAGAATTACTTCTAAATAATAACAATAAGTCAATGCTAGAACAGTGTTTAATTCTTGAAACAGTTTTAACTGAATGGAAAGGAAAGAATGAGCAAATTGATGATATTACTGTTTTAGGAATGAGAATAAGTTAAATCTGATAATTTTAACTAATCTTATAATTATGATTAATAATAGTTTCTTAAAATATTATTAATTTTATAGTTATTTTTGAAAGATGAAACTTACCAAGTTAAAATTTTTAATTGCAGTTTTTTTTATTTCGGTTTCGTTATTTGCTGAAGCTCAGAATAATAGATTTATTGATTCATTAAAGTTAAAGCTAAAAAGTGCAAGTCATGATTCCATTCGTTTAAGAATTCTTGATGCTATTGTAAAAGAAGAAA
Organism: Bacteroidia bacterium; assembly: GCA_016218155.1. NCBI lineage: Bacteria > Pseudomonadati > Bacteroidota > Bacteroidia > Bacteroidia bacterium. Next base: position 31,503 of record JACREQ010000110.1, on the reverse strand, counting down.
CTGATGAAACTCTTATTAATAAATTCGACGAACAGTTATTTTCAATAGCTCAAAAAAACCTTTCATCAAATCCATCTTCAAACTTTAAAAATACATGTCTTAAATATAAGGCGAATTTTATATTTAGAAAAGGTTTAAGTTATTACAGACAAAGTGATTATGCAAATGCCCTTGAAAAATATAATGAAAGCCTTAAAATAAGAGAAAATATAAATGATAAAGTTGGAATTTCTTACTCGCTTAATAGTATTGGTCTTATTTATTCGACTCAGGGAGATTATGTTAAAGCATTGGAATTTTATAATAAAAGCTTAAAAATAAGTCAGGCTTTGCAAAACAAGAGTCGTATTTCAACAACATTGTATAATATGGGTGTTGTTTATTATAATCAGGGTGATATTCCAAAAGCTTTAGAGTTTTATAATAAAAGTCTAAAAATTGATGAAGAATTGGGTGACAAAAGTGGAATCTCATTTTCTTTAAACACAATTGGTATTATATACGACAGACAGGGAGATTACACAAAAGCAATTGAATATTATAACAAAAGTCTAAAGATTCTTGATGAAATTGGTGATAAAAGTGCAATAGCAGGTGCTCATATTAATATTGGAAATATTTATTCAGATCAGGATGATATATTAAAAGCTCTTGAATATTATAATAAAGCGCTAAAAATATACGATGAAATTGGTGATAAAAGTGGTGTTTCTTTAGCTCTTAATAATATTGGAATTGTATATTCTGATGAAGCAGTTAAAGCCATTATAAATAAAAATACAATTAAAAGTGATAGTCTTCTAAAAAAATCACTTGATTATAATATAAGAAGTTTAGCAATTAGAGAAGAAATAGGAGATAAGAGTGGAATTTCAGCTTCTTTAGTAAGCATTGGAGTTATTTACGACAAAGAAGGTGATTATCTAAAAGCTTTGGAATATTTTAACAGAAGTTTAAAAATAAACGAAGAACTGGGAGAAAAAAGCGGAATAGCTGCATCCCTAAATAATCTTGGAAAAATATATATTAAAAGAAATGATATAACTAAAGCTTTAACATATGCCAAAAGAGAGTATAATTTAGCAAAAGAGACAGGCTATGTTCAGGATATAAGAGATGCAGCAAAATTATTAGAAGAAATATATTTTAAACAAGGTAATTATAAATTATCAAGACAATATTTTGGCGAGTATATCTCAATGCGAGATAGTATCAGTAAAGATGAAAACCAGAAACTTGTTCAGATGAAATATTTCCAGTATCAGTACGAAAAACAAGCTGCAACTGATAGTATTGCAAATAGTAAGGTCTTGGAAATAAAAAATATTGAATTAAGCAGGCAGGTAGCTGAAAGTAAAAAGCAAAAAATTATTATTTTATTTGTTGTATCAGGATTAATACTATTAGTAATAATAGCATTTATAATTCTTCGTTCACTTAGAATAACAAGAAAACAAAAAAGTATTATTGAGGAGCAAAAACAAATGGTAGATGAAAAGAACTTCATGCTTAATCAACAAAATGAAGAAATATCTACTCAGCGCGATGAAATAGAAGCTCAGAGAGATTTAGTAATAACTCAGAAAGAAGAAATAGAATTTATTCATAATGAGGTTTCGCAAAGTATAGATTACGCTACTCGTTTACAGGCTGCCGTATTACCTGGCCTTGATTTGATAAAAGATACAATTTCTGATCATTTTGTTATATACAGACCAAAACATAAAGTAAGTGGAGATTTTTACTGGTGGGCAGAGATTGAAGATCATTTAATTATTACAGTTGCTGATTGTACAGGACATGGTGTTCCAGGTGCTTTTATGAGTATGCTTGGTATTTCATTTTTACGTGAAATTGTTGTTAAGGAATACATGACAAATCCAGCAATAGTTTTAAAACGATTACGAAAGGAAATAATTCATGCATTAAAACAAAAAGGCACATCGGGTGAGCAAAAGGATGGGATGGATATAGCTCTTATAACAATTAATAAGGAAAATCTTGAGATGCAATTTGCCGGAGCTAACAATCCGTTGTATATATTGAGAAATAATGAGCTGATTGAAATAAAAGGCGATAAAATGCCTATTTCTATTCATATAAATATGGAGCCTTTTAAAAATAATGATTTTAAACTTGAAAAAGGCGATTGTGTTTATTTGTTTACTGATGGTTTTGCCGATCAGTTTGGTGGACCTAAGAGTAGAAAATTTATGTACAAACAATTTAAAGAAATATTGTTAGCTAATAACAATCTGCCAATGTCTGAACAGAAAGTTATTATAGAAACTGCTTTCGAAGAATGGAGAGGCAATGGAGAGCAGATAGATGATGTAACAATTTTGGGAATAAGAATTTAATCTTCATCTTTTAATAAATCCGGTCTTAATTCTTTTGTTCTTGAAACAGACTGATCGTGTTTCCATTTATCAATCTGAGCTTCATTACCTGAAAGTAATATTTCTGGAACCTTCCATCCATTAAACTCAGCAGGGCGTGTGTAAACAGGTGGTGCTAATAAGTCATCCTGAAAAGAGTCGGAGAGGGCAGAAGATTCGTCACCAATAGAACCCGGAATAAGCCTTACTATGCTGTCAACCATAACTGCTGCAGCCATCTCACCTCCAGTCATAACATAGTTCCCAATACTTACTTCACGGGTAATTAGATTTTCACGAATTCTATGATCAATACCTTTATAATGCCCGCAAAGAATTAATATGTTTTTCTTTAGTGAAAGTGTGTTCGCCATTTTCTGATCAAAAATTTCACCGTCAGGAGAAGTGTAAATAATTTCGTCGTAATCATGAAGACTTTTTAAATGATTAATTGCATCGTAAATAGGTTCAATCATTAGTACCATTCCGGCTTTGCCACCAAATGGATAATCGTCAACCTGTTTTTGTTTGTTTTTTGAGTAATCTCTCAAATTGTGTATGCCAATTTCAACAAGACCTTTATTTTTGGCTCTTTTAACTATAGAATGGTTAAAAGGGCTTTCAAGCAGTTCTGGTAGAACGGTAATTATATCGAAACGCATTTTCTTTGGCTTTTTGCAAAGATAATCTAATAAATTATTTTTTTGTCATTCCGTCCGCCGCGGCGGAAAAGTGAAGAACTTTTTCACTGAAGGTAATCTAGTTTTAAAAATAAATTAAATTCAAACTAGATCCTTCGTTTCGTTACACTACACTCTGGATGACAAAACGCTTATCGTATTAATAGTCAACTAGTATGTCATTCAGAGCGCAGCGAAGAATCTAGTAATGGAAATAAACTAGATCCTTCGTTTTATTATACTACATTTTGGTTGTAAAATGGAATAAATGTCATCAAGAACTCTGATCCGGCAAATAATACTCTTTGAGACTTTTATTGGATTTATAAAAATCTTGCTGATCTGTATTTGGCAATTCTATTGTCAGATCTTATCTTAACCTGTTTGTTTTTAGGATATTTTACAGCAAATTTTACAGTAAATTCCTTAGCTTCCTTTGTAGCAAGATCAAATTTCCATTTTAATCTTCCATTAAATTCATCTTTTTCTGCTCCGGAAAGGTCAAGTAATTCTACTTTAATGTCGTCGTCTTGAGCAACCGGAACCTGGTCAATTAAAGTAAATTTAATATTTCCTGGATTTGTGTTACGTACAGAAATTTTATAAGTAAATTCTTCACGGTTATTTGTTCCGATAAGTTTATCGCCTTTACTGTCCTCAACTTTTACTCTGTTAATCATTACTCTGTTATCACGTCCTAATGAGATATTTAAAGTGTCATTTGCTAACTGAGGTTTAATATATGAATGTCCCATAAATGTACCACGGAAATAAATATTAGTCGGACCTTCAATAAGATTCATATCTTCCCAACCTGTAACTTCTGCTACTAAAAATGCAGCAGGATCAACTTTCGGGATAGCAACATATTTATAAGAAACAGGAAGCTTGTAATTTGTTATACTTATCATATAAGGTTTTCCTGAAGCAGGGATTGAAGTAGATTCATCAATTTTGAATTCGAAAGCAATTGGTGAAAGTTCAACTTCAGCAAATTCAACACCCTCAGGTAATGCAAGGTTTCCACTTCTTTTTTGTGCTTCAATTTTATTGATTGTATTTGGTCTGAATTCATTTAATCTTCCTTCGTAATCTGTTCTGTTGTTAAAATTCAATCGCCAGGGTTCTAAACTTGGTGCTTCCTGCGATTCTGTGGGCATTGCAGACGAGAATGAAATTTTAACATTTTCCCAGTCTTCACCTGTCTGGTTTAATACTTTTGCTTTGTATTCCATGTCTATCTGACCTGTTATTTCTTTTACACGAATATCATAAGTAGGAGACCAGCCTGTGCCGCCAACAAGATATGATAATGTAAAATCACCTGTCACAGGTTTTGAAGTCTGAACTGTTACTGCAATTTCAAACCAAGTATCTTTTCTAACAATAGATAGTGAAGTAATTGTATCTGTAACAATTTTAATTCTTTTATTATTATCAGTAATCTGCTCATTTAATTCATAAATTTTCTGATTAAGTTCTGAAACTCTTTTTCTGTAGAAATCGGATAACTTTTCAATTTCAGCAACAGTAGTGCCACCAGTATTATTCTTAAGTATTTTATTTACATTAATAACATCAACTTCGCCTTCAATTGTAGTAAGTTTAGAGTTAATTTGCCTATTGTTTTTATTATACCAGATAATACTATCCTGAAGTTTTGCTATTCTAAGACTGTCTTTCGATTTTAAATTTATTGTTTTAAGCTCTGCTTCAACATTGGTAATTTTTACCCCGTCACCAAAATTAGCTTGTATGCTCTCTTTATCAATTTTTGTTGATAGATGTGAGAAAAGCAATTTAGTAGAGCCTTCCAGTAAATTTATTTTACCTTTTCTGGTAATTTCAGCACCAAGCAGAAAAATCTTAGCTTCTTTAATTTCAGATTTTACTTCTTTTGGTTGGATTTGTGCAGGGCTAATGTAAAACGCAAGCATAACAATTGCTGTAATAAGTAGAGTTTTCATAAAAAAATATTTATAGGTTAATTATTTATTTGTAGAAGTGTAACTTATAGCAATATAATTTATTTTTGTGAAAAACGGAAATATTTTAGATTTCGTATTTTACAGGTAATTAATTTTATAATAAGCTAAAAATTAAATGTTAAAACTATTGAAAGCGTTACAATCTGTCCATTTACTTATTTTCTCTATTTCAATTAATTGTGAATCAGGAAAATCTTTTTTTAAATAATTTTTAAAAAACTCTTTTGTGTCCGAATTAATAATTTTGTCTGTATTTATGTAATTATTGTAAACTATTGCTTTAAGCTCAATATTTCTTCTTCTGATTGCTTCTAAACTTAATAAAGTATGGTTTATAGTTCCTAATTTACCAGATGTTACAAGAATTAATGGATATTGTTTATTTGAAATATAATCTATTAGTAATTCATTAGTATTTAACGGAACCATTAAACCACCAACACCTTCTAATAAAATGTAGTCAAAATGTTTTTCTAGTTCATTTGTTGCAGAAGAAATCTCTTCTGTATTTATTTCAGTGTTTTCAAGCTTTGCAGATAAGTGTGGAGATGCAGGGAAATTAAATATATAAGGACAGGTAAGTCTGATATTATCAAATTCATTTAATTCTTCACCCATAATTTCACGATGCTTTAATATGTCATCTGAAATATTATTGCAGCCTGTTTGGGCAATTTTTTGTGTGATAACATTTAGTCCACGGTTTTTTAAGCTTAATGCCAGTAATCCTGTGACTATTGTTTTTCCAGCATCTGTATCAATTGCTGAAATAAAAATTGTTTTGCCAGACATTTAATATTTTTTTAAAAGTTCAATAATTTTATCAATTTCAGAATATTTCATTTGTGAAGTGAGCGAAAATCTCAATCGTGCTGTGCCTTCTGGTACAGTTGGTGGTCTTACCGGTAGTATAAAGATGCCATTCGATTGAAGATATTCAGCCAGCATAATGCATTTGTCATTTTCGCCAACTATGAGTGGTACAATATTACTTGAACCATTTGTTTCGCATCCCAAAGAAGATATTTTATTTCTAAAATATTCACTTAGTTTCATTAAATGTGCTCGTTGTTCCGGCATTTTTATTATTTGTTGTAAAATAAAATGTGTCCACATAAGTGAAAAGGGTGGGAGGGCAGTAGTAAAAATAATGGACCGCATTTTATTTATCAAATAGTTTCTGAATAGTGAACTGCAGATTACAAATGCACCTTGAGATGCAACTGCTTTACCAAATGTGCCCACAATAAAATCTATTTCAGAAATTAATCCAAACTCTTCTGCAAGTCCAAGACCCTTTTCGCCGAATGTACCAATGGCATGAGCTTCGTCTATGTATAAGAAAGCATTGTATTTTTTCTTTAATTCTACTAATCTTTTTAAGTCAGCTAAATCACCATCCATACTGAATACTGATTCTGTAACAATAAATACATTTTCGTGTAAATGCCTTTCTGTTTTTAGAATTTCTTCTAGTTGTTCAAGATCATTGTGTTTATATCTTATTTTCTTTGCTTCCGAAAGCCTTACTCCGTCAATGATACTTGCATGTACAAGTTTGTCGTCAATAATTAAATCGTTTTTTGTTGTAAGGGCAGGAAGTATTCCAATATTTACATGATAACCACTGTTAAAAACTAATGCCGCTTCTCTTTTATATAAATTGGCTAAGTAATCTTCAAGTATTGAATAATGTTCGGAATTGCCTGTTAATAATCGTGACGAGCAGTTGCTTCCGCTAAAAGTATTTTCATTAGTAATGTTATTTTGAAGAAAATTATTCCATAGTTCAATATCTGAAGAAATGCCTAAATAGTCATTTGATGAGAAATTTAAATAATCTTTACCTTCAAAGTTTATGTTTTTTCCAGACTTAACTGTTTTACGTAACATGCGATAGCTATTGTTTTCTTTTATTTTAGCTAAAGCTTCTTCGTATCTTTTAGTTGACATTTATTTAATTTTTAGCAATATTTAAAATAACGTTGCATAATGTTTTTAACTCATTATCTTTTATTATAAATGGTGGCATTATGTAGATTAATTTTCCAAATGGTCTAACCCATACTCCAAGTTTTACAAATTCTTTCTGACAGTTTTTAATGTCTACATTATTTTTCATTTCTAAAACCCCAATAGCACCAAGAACTCTTACATCTGCTACTGAATCAAATTTTAATGCTGGTGATAACCATTCTTTCATTTTAGTTTCAATATTAGAAATGATATTTTCCCAGTCAGAATTTTGCAGTAACTTAATAGAAGCAAGTGATACGGCACATGCTAACGGATTTGCCATAAATGTTGGTCCATGCATAAATATGCCAGGATTTCCGCTTGAAATTATATCTGCAATATTATTTGTGCATACTGTTGCAGCAAAACTCATATAACCACCTGTTATTGCTTTTCCCAGACACATTATGTCGGGTTTAATATTTGCATGTTCACATGCGAAAAGTTTTCCAGTACGTCCAAATCCTGTAGCTATTTCATCAAAGATTAGCAATAAATTATATTTATCACAAAGTTTCCTGGCTTCAATTAAGAACTGAGGGTGATAAAACCACATTCCACCTGCGCCTTGTACTATAGGTTCCAGAATTAATGCTGCAATGTTTTTGTGTTTTTTCTCAAATAAATCATTTAATGTCTCAATGTCTGTAGGATTCCATTCAGCATTAAATCTGGATTTTGGTTGTGGAATAAAATACTGTACAGGTAAACTTTCCTTAAAAATGTGATGCATTCCAGTTTCAGGATCGCATACTGACATTGCATTCCATGTGTCACCATGATAACCCGAGCGAATTGTTGCAAAATGTTTTTTCTCAGATTTGTTTTTTGAATGCCAATATTGTAATGCCATTTTCATTGCAACTTCAACAGAAACGGAACCTGAGTCACAGAAGAATATTTTAGTTAGGTTATCTGGCAAAATTTCAATTAATTTTTCTGCAAGTTTTATGGCAGGTTCGTGAGTTAAACCACCAAACATTATGTGAGCCATTTTGTTTAACTGATTTGTTATGGCATCATTTAAAACCGGGTGATTATAGCCATGAATTGCTGCCCACCATGATGACATACCATCAATTAATTTTTCTCCTGTTTCGAGTTCAATGTAAACACCATTTGCTGATTTTACAGGGTAAACCGGAAGTGGGTCATTCATTGATGTATAAGGATGCAAAATATGTTCCCTGTCAAAATCCAGATTACTTTTGATTTCTTCAGTTTTCATTACTTCTTATTTGTGTTAAATCCCAGTTTTTTGAATTGCTCCATATCTTCATCAATGTTTTTTCCTACGGTAGTTAACAAATCACCAACAAGTGCTGCATTTATACCTGAATTTAAAGCTTTTTCTTCAAGGTGTGAAATCATATTTCTTCCTCCGGCAAAACGAATATTTGCATCCGGATTTATGAATCTAAAAAGTGCTATTGTAATTATTACTTCATCGTCTGATAAAGGATTTGCATTTTCAAGAGCAGTTCCTTTTATCGGGTTTAAAAAGTTTAATGGAATTGATTTTGCTCCGATTTTTCTTAATTCAAAAGCTAATTCGATTCGTTGCTCCATACTTTCACCCATTCCAACTATTCCGCCACTGCAAATTTCAAGTCCAACTTCCTTTGCCCATTCAATAGTCTGAAGCTTTTCATTTATTGTATGTGTTGTACAAAGATTATTAAAAAATGAAGGAGCAGTTTCAAGATTACAATGATAATGCACTATTCCTGCATCTTTCAATTTGCTTAATTGCTCTTTGTTAAGTAATCCCATTGAGGCACACAAATGAATATTCATTTCTTTTTTTATATCAGAATAGATTTCTAGTAGTTTTTCCAGTGTTGAATCTGAAACTGTTTTGCCACTTGTTACAAGAGAAAATTTATGCACACCTTTTTTATGATTATTTCTTGCCTGAATAAGTGCCTGTTCTTTATCAATAAGGTCATAAATTTCGATGTCTGTATTATGAAAAGCTGATTGTGAACACCATTTACAGTTTTCGGGGCATTTACCTGAACGTGCATTTGTAATAGAACATAAGTCAATAAAGCTACCTGTAAAATGAATTCGAATTTCGTTAGCAGCATTACATAGGTATTCTATATCTTCTGTTTTTGAAAGGTCTAAAGCTTCTTCTGGACTTATGGTACCACCTTTTAAAATACAATTTTTGAGATTGTCAATTTCTTGAATATTCATAAATTAATTTTGAGTTTTGTGAAATAAAAAAAGCGTAAACAAATGCTTACGCTAATAAATAATGAAAATATTTTTATTATTAAAATGTTAGATTTACTGGATTGATAATTATTTAGTTGTGATTGTTGTGTTGTTAGAGTAATTGGAATTAAAGTACTGACAATATATTCATGTTCGTTATTTTCATCTTCTTTAGCAAAGTTGTAAAATAATTCTATTTCAGTAAAAGATTTAGATTTTTTAATAAAACCCTGAGCTACTTCAGCTTTTAATGTTGAAATTTTTACAACTTTTCCAATAGAAATAAATGATGCATAGGCTTTCCGGCTCCAACGCGAGAAGTTGAGTGATTTGTAAATATGTAAATTCTGAGTTTGCATTATTTTGCAAAGTTAAGATTTTTTCAGAAAATATATATTCTTTTGAAAACGGTTGGTATTAATCAACTATTCTTATAATTAATAGAATAGAATCAAGGATATCTTTTCTTTCTTTTTTTAGCCTTTTTTATATTGTTATTTGATTTGTTCTTATCCTGCTTTTTTAAATCCTCATGCTTGTTATTAATATAATATTCAGCATGGTCTATATTTTCTTTAATGTTATCTGAATCTGTGAAATTTCCTGTACACCAAACATCATATGAATTTGATGTGTTATTTTTTTTAAAGTAATCTGGTAAAACACTTTCTATTTTGGTTAATAGCTCCGGGTTATATTTTAATAGATTTTCTCGGGTTAACAAGGATAATACATCGAACTGTATTGCCGAAGAGAATGCATTAAATTTATATTTCGGTGTTATCATGATGGCATTATGTCCGGGTGAATTTTTCCATTGTTCGATTATTGCTTTTGCGAGTTCTGTGTATGTTGTTTTACCCTCAATAAAAGATCTTTTTAAACAAATTTCTGCACAGAAATATCGCATTTTATTATAATGTTTCTGAGATTCTGTTTTTCCGGGTAAACTGTCAGTTTCTCCGTGACCGATAATATTATAATAAGCCTGATATTGACTATGATGTATAGATCCAAGGTATAAAGTATCGTTCCATAGTACAGGGTTAAGTTTTTTTTCTTTTCTGTAAATATTACATTCAATCCATACTAAACTGTCTATTAACTTATAATTTAAACTGCTTATTTTAATAATATCACTGGGGTTGTTAGCTTTTTTACCAGTTATAGATTCTTTTATAGGAAAAGCATTTATTGGAATTTTATGGGGTGCATATATTCTTCCTTTTACTCCATTTAAATTATAAGTAATATCAATACTATCATTGCCAAAAGTTGTACTCTTTGAGAAAATTTGTGCTTTAATATCAAAGCAATAAAAAGTAAAAAATATATGAAGTAGAATGCAAATATTTGTTTTTACAACAAATAACACATAATTTATTTTTTTATTAAAATTCATCTAATAAATTTTATATAGAAATTACAATAATTTAACGATGTGAAATATAATAAATTTAAAAAGAAAATTAAAACTTATTTTAGAAAAAATAAAATAGTTTTTATAGTTGTTTCTACTGCAAAATATATAAATACCATAGCAAATATTTTAAAAATTACAGGAATTACTTTTGGATTTGAAAGTATTTTTCTGAATTGCGAAAAAATAAGTGCAACTGCAATTGTTGAAAGTAACCAACCTATTTGAACAAGTGCAAGGAAGAGATAATCTCCCATAAAAATCTTTTCTTGAAGTATTATAGCTCTTGGAACGCAAATAGTTATCCAATAAGTCCAAAGCATACCATTTGCTAATATCATTGTTGATATTTTCCAGATACTGAAAAATGCTTTTTCTCCTGAATCGATTTTTTTAATTTTCCATATTGAGAATGATATCCAAATAAGAATTCCTGCACCAATAATTGAAATAATTCTGAATACATATTCAGGTAAATGAAACGATGATAATAACAACATGCTAATTAGTGCAACAATTGTCTCTACAAGTAATGCCCATAATATAATTCGAATACTTCTAAGAAAACCGGATTGTAATATTTCTGTGAAAGTTGCAGCTAAAACAGGTCCAGGTATTAAACCACCAATAAGACCAAGAATAAATGCGCTGATAATGTCGGTGCTCATTTATTTTTTTAGAAATAAAGCAATTTGTTTGCTATGAAATTTACTAAGTACAATTAATCCGACTATTGCTCCTATTGTTGCATATAGCATATCAGATTGTGTGTCCCAAACATAACCCTGAGTGCCAAGAAATGCATCACCTCCATCGCCGGTCATTATGGAAACAAACCATTCAATAAATTCATATGCAACACTTATTGCCATGCAAATTGAAACAATAATAAAACTTAACCAGTTTTTATTATTCAAAATATTTTTGCGAATAAATATTTCACGGATAATAAATGCAGGAACAAATCCCTGAGCAAAATGTCCAACTTTATCATAGTTATTTCTTGATTGGTGAAATACTTCTTTTATCCAGTCAAATAAAGGAACTTCTGCATAAGTGTAATGCCCTCCAACGAATAAAATACAGCAGTGAATTAAAATTATTGTATATAGAAAATTTGTTAATCTGAACTTTTTAAAAGTAAATACAAGAACTATTAATCCTATTAATGCTGGAAAAACCTCTAAAAACCATGTAAAATATTCTTTTGGTTTAATTGCCGACCAAATAAGCACAACGAAGAAAATTACTAAAAGGGTTTTTATATATTTCATATGAAATAGAAAGTTTATTCTACTATTGTCATTTCATTTACAAGGTGGCCTGCACCAGCAAATTTATCAATGATAAATAAAACATAACGAATATCAAGTGTAATGTTACGACATTGATCTGGGTCATACATAATATCGCTCATTGTTCCTTCCCAGTTTCTGTCGAAATTAAGGCCTATAAGCTCACCGTTCCCATTTATTACAGGACTTCCACTATTGCCTCCGGTTGTGTGATTTGAGCCAGTAAAACAAACTTTCAGAACTCCGTTTTCGGAATATCGTCCATAATCTTTATTTTGCCAAAGCTCTTTTAATCGTGTTGGGACATCATAATCATAAATAGTAGAATCATCTTTGTCGATAATGCCATCAAGTGTTGTAAACCAATCATAAGTTACTCCATCTTTGGGAGAGTAATCATTTACTTTGCCATATGTTATGCGTAATGTTAAATTTGCGTCAGGGTAGAATGTTCTTTCCGGTTGAAATTCCATTTGAGCTTTCATGTATATTCTATTAAGACTGTCAACCTGATTGTTGTAATTGTTTACAAAAGGCAGAATACTTTCATTATACATATTGGCAATCTGAGCGTAAAAAATAAATATCGGATCTTTTTCAATTGTTTTAGCACCTGATTTTTTAAAATTTTCCAGAAATGAGTTTACTTTTAAATCTGAAGAAAATATTGTTTTATTAGAAATATCATTAACACAATAATCCCAGTTTCCTTTATATTTTTTAATCCATGTTTTCATAATTTGTGGATAATAATCAGGCGAAATGCTATCACAATACATCTTTAACATCAGACTAAACATTTTCTGATTTGTGGTTAGATTGAAATCCTTAAACATATCCCTAGATCGTACTCTGATAGTTGCAAATATTGGTGTAAGCAAACTATCAGATTTTGTTCCCCATGACTGATAATCTTTAAAATTACCTGCAAATTTTACCATTTCATCAGTCATTACTCCTTCAAATAAGTATGCTTCTATTCTTGTGTACGGTGTTAATTTTTCATAAACTGATTTATATTCAGGTAGAATATTACCATACATTTTTTTTCTTTCAGAATCAGCGTTAACCCAGGTCTGAAATTTGTTTTCAAACTGTTCTTTTTTCTCAATAGCGTTTAATCGTTTTAACCCACGATTCTCGCCAAGCCATTTTTTCCAGTAATTAGAAACTGTTGCATATTTATTTGAATACTGTATTCTAACTTTGGGACTTGCTGTCATATCTGTGTTCATAATTCCCATTCTAACTTCGCGAAGCTTTATTTGATGTGGATTTTCAACTTCAGTAAGCATTTTTATGGCATAAGATGGTAAATATTCCTGTGTAGTTCCTGGGAACCCGTAAACCATCGTAAAATCATCTTTTTTTACTCCTTTTAAAGAAACAGGAAAAAACTTTTTGGGTTTATAAGGAACGTTGTTTGGAGAATATTCAGCAGGTTGGTTATCTTTATTTGCATAAATTCTAAAAACAGAAAAATCGCCGGTATGGCGGGGCCACATCCAGTTATCTGTATCGCCGCCAAATTTTCCAATTGACGATGGGGGAGCACCAACTAATCTTACATCTTTAAAAATTTCATAAACAAACATATAGTACTCATTTCCATAATAGAATGGTTTTATGTCAATACTATATCTTTTTTCTTCACTTGTTTCTTTTTTTATTTTTGCAATATTCTTTGAAATTTTTGCGGCTCTTTCTTCCTGTGTCAATTTATTAGATATTCCATCTAAAACTTTTGTTGTAACATCCTCCATGCGAACAAGAAATGTGACAGAAAGTTTGGGATTTGATAATTCTTCAGATTTATTCATTGCCCAGAAACCATTTCTTAGGTAATCATGTTCAACTGTTGATTGTGCCTGAATTGAACCATAACCACAATGGTGATTTGTTAGTAACAATCCTTCATTAGAAACCAGTTCGCCGGTACAGCCTCTTCCGAAAAGCACAACAGCATCTTTCATGCTTGCTTGGTTTATACTGTATATATCTTCTGCGGTAAGTTTAAACCCTTTTTTTTGCATGTCTTCAAATTTGTACTTTTTAAGTAAAATTGGAATCCACATTCCTTCATCTGCAATTGCTGTTAAAACAAAGGGAATAATAATTATTATAAATAGGATTTTTTTCATTTTGGTTATTCTATAAAATTTTCTAATTCATTATAAAGTTGCTGAACCGGTAAGCCCATAACATTAAAATAAGAGCCTTCAATTCTTTCAATTGCTACATAACCGATCCATTCCTGAGCTCCATAAGCACCTGCTTTATCATATGGTTTATATTTTTCAACATAAAATTCAACTTCTGAATCGCTTAAATTTCTAAACCAGACTTTAGTTTCTGAGCAGAATGTTATTTCGTGTTTTAATGAAGAAATACAAACTCCGGTATAAACAATGTGCATTTGTCCGGAAAGCATTTTAAGCATTTGAATGGCTTCGCTTTTATCAACTGGTTTATTTAATACCTTATTATCAAACCAGACTATTGTATCAGCAGTTATTACAATCGTTTTATTATTAAGAATTGGTTTATATGATTGTGCTTTGTGTTTGGAAAGATATATTGCAATATCTTTACCTTTTAAATTATCTGGTATTGATTCGTCTATTTCTGGAATAACTATTACTTCAAAATTAAGATCCAGACCTTTCAACAGCATTTGCCTGCGAGGAGATTGAGAAGCCAGAATAAGATTGTATTCTGAAAGTTTATCCTGTAACATTTTATTCTATGATAAATCTAAGAAGTACAGAGAAAACTAATCCTGCAAGCATAATCCCTTTAATACCTGTACTTATATAATGATACTGACCTTTTTCATTGGCTTTTATTAATTTATAAATCAGGTAAATTGTAGGTAAAGCTATAGTTACTAAAAGATATGTTAATGAAATGTAGTCTCTGAAATAATAATAATATATAATGCCCAATAATATTAAAATAATTGTAAGTAATGTTATTACTATTACTTTTGATGATTTAATTCCAAAAACTACAGGAATAGTTCTTCTTCCAACTAAATTGTCGCCTTTTAAATCTTCAATATCTTTTAATATTTCACGAGCCAATGTTGTTAAAAAAGCAAAAGCAGAATAGCCTGCAATATATAAAAACAATACGCTAACAATCGTAGTTTCAACAGGAGGGCGATCGGGTGTAATCACTTTATTTAATGATGGAATCTCAAATATTACTGTTAGCAAAGGAACTAATCCGGCAAATAGTGCGATAATTAAATTTCCAATAATTAACTGTCTTTTGTAAAGTGCAGAATAGAACCATAATCCCCCGGATATTATTGCAAATAAAAATCCCAAATTAAAGAGGCCAATTTTGTAAGAAATATAAAAACCAAGTGCAACGCCAATAAAATTAAAAATGTTATTTATTGTCATTGCCATTCTTCTAGATATTTTTGTTCCTACAAGTACGGTGTCAGGGTGGTTTTCGGTGTCAACTCTGACATCGAAATAGTCATTAATAGCATATCCGGCTGCTGCAATACACACTGTTGATAAAACCAATAATGCAAAAAGTCCTTCTGAAAACAGCAAATTTGTTTTTGCAGGATCAAGTACTTTAACAATAGGATCAATAAAAGTAAAAATCACACACCATCTCATAAGATATTGAGTAAGAATTATTATAAGTAAATTCTTGTATCTTATTAATTTAAAGAAATCTATAATTTGCATAAACCTTTTTTTTACCAATTATGAGCATCATCATCCATCCATTTTCCCTGAGCACGAAGCACCTGTTCAATAACATCGCGTACACAACCTTTACCTCCTTTAATATCTGAAATATATTTTGATATGCTTTTTATTTCCTCAGCAGCGTCAGCAGGGCAAACCGGCAGACCTGCAGATTTCATTATTTTATAATCAGGTATATCATCACCCATGTAAAGTACATCTGAAGCATATAAACTATGTTTTTTCAAAAATATTTCAAACTCAGTAGTTTTTTGCCTGCAGCCCATGAAAATATCTTTAACTCCAAGTCCTTCAAATCTTTTAAGAATACCTTCTGAAACTCCACCTGTAATTATTGCCATTGGGTATCCTTTTTTTATTGCTAACTGAACAGCATAACCATCTTTAATGTTCATAGTACGTAATTGATCACCATTTTCAGTCAGAAATATGTTTCCTGAGAAAACACCGTCAACGTCAAACGCGAAAGCTTTTACATTAACCAGTTCTTCTTTAAAGTTTGCCATAATTTATTTTTGTTCTTTGTACATTTTTAATATGCTTTCGCTTACAAAGCTATAAATTTTTGCGAAATCGGGATTATCTGATAGTGAATTTAAGTGTTTATTTATAGTCGTAATATCATTGCGAATTGCTGGTCCAGTTTGTATCTCATTTGGGTTAAATGATTTCAGTTTTTCAAATGTTTCAGTTATTAAAGGTCTTAATAAGTTAAAGTCAATATTATATTCTGTTGTAAGTTCTTGAGCAATAGTCATCATGTGATTTGTAAAATTATTTGCAAATACAGCAGCAATATGAATTTTTAATCTTTGCTCTGAATTTAGGTTTATAGCCTTAACATTTAATAATTTACACCAGTTATCTAAAATTTCATTTACACAATTATTAGAACTTTCGAAAAATACTGGAATCTCAGAAAAATTTAAATCTTTTTTAGTTTTGCTAAATGTTTGGAGTGGATAAAATACTCCATAATTAGTTGAATAACTTTCAAAAACATTAATATTAGTACTTCCTGAAGTATGAATTAAAACAGAATTGTTTTTTCCAATTGTTTTTATGATCTCAGAAATAGCAATGTCTGGAACAGATATTATATAAATGGCTTTTTCATTGCAAATTTCATTGAGGTTATCTGTAAAACCAGAATTAATATTTTTTGAAAGTACAGTAGCGTTTTCTATGTTTCTGCTCCAAACGGATTTTATTTTTATTCCCATGCCGGTAAGTGCAATTCCCAGATGAGAAGCAACGTTGCCAGCTCCAATCAAATAAATTGGTAATTTTGAAAAATCTTCGCAATTCATACAACAAAAATAGAAGTTTTGCTCGGGATAAAATAATAGTTTTAATTTTGTTTGAAATATAAATGATTGGCGCTAATTTCACGAATTAAAATAATTGTAAATTAGTGTTATTCGTGTCAAGTTTAAAATATGTCCTCTAAAAAGCTAACAGGTTTATTTTTTGGTTCTTTTAATCCGATTCATATTGGTCATTTGGCTATTGCTAATTATATTCTAGAGTTTACTGATATGTCGGAATTATGGATGATAGTTTCTCCCCACAATCCATTAAAAAATAAGAAATCACTTGCTCCCGATTATCATAGATTGGAAATGGTTAAGTCTGCAATAGGTGACCATACAAAAATGAAAGCAAGTGATATAGAATTTAAATTACCAAAGCCTTCATATACAATTGATACTCTCGCTTATTTAACTGAAAAATATCCGAATAAAAAATTTTCTTTAATAATGGGTGCTGATAATTTACAAAGTTTTGAAAAATGGAAAAATTATACTGAAATTTTAAAGAGTTATAAGATTTTTGTTTATCCAAGACCTGGAATTGATATTAAAAATTCAAAATTTGAAGGAGATATTGAAATAACAAATGCGCCTTTAATAGAAATTTCTTCAAGCTTTATTCGCGATGCAATTAAAAACGGAAAGGATATAAGATTTTACTTACACGATAAAGTATTTGAATATATAGGGGAGTGTGGGTTATATAAATAATTACGAATATAATTATTTGTCCTTCATAACAAATCTTACAGTTTTTCTACTTTGCTGAGAAATAAAGATCTTTTTATTTGAAGTTACTCTTTCAATTGTTTTTTGATCGTAGTTTCTAATTGTAGCTAACTCAACATTAGTATTATAAAGAACTTTATAATCTTTTTGAAGCTCTTTTATAAGTGGTTTAATTTTTCTTTCGTCATAATCAACCACAACAGAAAAGCTTATCGAGGAATTTTCCATTAAGTTTATGCTTACCTTATGTGATGCAAATAGTCCGAATATTGCACTTAAATTTTCTTCAACTATAAAAGTGTAATCTTTTGAAGATATTGAGAGTAGGATTTGATTTACACGGAAAATAAATGATGGAATTTTAGAATCCTGAGAACTGTTATTATTAATAACAGAGCCATCTTCTTCAGGATTTAAGAATGACTTTACATAAAGTGGAATATTTTTATTTTTTATTGGCTGTATAGTTTTTGGATGAATAACAGTTGCACCGTAATATGCTAATTCTATTGCTTCGTGATATGAAATATTATTTAACTTAACAGTATCATCAAACCATTTAGGATCTGCATTTAGTAAGCCCGGAACATCTTTCCATATTGTTACATCGTTAGCTTCAATTGCATGAGCTATAATTCCGGCAGTAAAATCAGAGCCTTCTCTACCAAGAGTTGTTACATTATTTTGATTGTCAGAGCCAATGAATCCCTGAGTTATAATAATATCATAATTTTTAAATGACTCAACGATTTGTTGTTTACAATTATTGCAAGTTGTTTCCCAATTTATAGCAGCATTTCTATAATTATTGTTTGTTTTAATTAGTTCTCTTGCATCTACCCATTTAGAATTTATTTTTTGTTCTAATAAATATGAATGAATAATTTTTGTTGAGATTACTTCACCCCATGAAATTAATTTATCATATTCGTAATCATAATTTTCAGGTTCAAAATTTATTCTAAGATAATTAGTTATTTTATTGAAAATTTCCAAAATGTCTTTCTTAGTAGTTTCCTTTAAATCAGTTTCAAATAAATTGTCAATAATATTTATATGATAATCTTTAATTGAATTTAAGGAATCTAAAATGTTTTTATTTTTATTAAAATAATCGTTTAAAACTTTTTCTAAAGCGTTTGTAGTTTTTCCCATTGCAGAGATAACAACAACAATTTTTGAGTCAGAATATTTAAAAAGAATTTTAGCAATATTTTTTACTCCACTAGCATCCTTTACTGATGCTCCTCCAAATTTAAATACTTTCATTGCCTATTTATAGTTTAATGTAAATTAATATGGAATATATTTGTCTGCTAAAATACAAAGAAGTTTCTAATTTTAAGAAACTTTTCTATATCGCCATACAGCTAGGCTTAACATACCTAATGACAGAATTATCATTGAATATACACTTTCTGTTATCTCTTTTAAGCCTGATCCTTTTAATAACACCATGCGCATAATTTTTACAAAGTACGCTAAAGGATTTAATTTATCGACTACCTGAGCCCAGTATGGCATGTTTTCTATACTGGTAAATAAACCACTCATAAGAATAAATACCATCATAAAAAAGAAAGATATCAGCATAGCTTGTTGCTGAGTATTTACAAGTGTTGAAACAAAAAGACCAAGACTTAATATGAAAATCAGATAAATTCCTGCAAAGCCAAAAACGAGTCCAATATTTCCTACAATTGGAATATCGAAAAGTAGTTTGCCTATTGTCATTCCTAATGCAAGTTCAAGTAAACCGATAATCCAGAAAGGAATAAGTTTACCTGCAATAAACTGATATTTTTTTATTGGAGTTACGTTTATTTGTTCGATGGTTCCCATTTCTTTTTCGCGAACCACATTCATTCCTGCAAGAATAAATCCAATGAGTGTTACAAGCATAACTAGTATACCTGGAACCATAAATGTTTTATAATTCAATTCAGGATTATACCAGTAACGGTTTGAGGTTTGTATACCACCAGAGGAGTTATTCCCCAGCATTTCTGCATAAATCTGTTGATTATAGCTTTGAATTATAGACACGATATAACCTTGTGACAGTCCGGCATTAGTGCCATTTATTGCATCGACAAGTACCTGAACTTTCACATTTTTTTCATTTTTGATGAATTGTTTTTCAAAATCAGGTGGAATAATTATAGCTACTGCAATATTTCCTTTATCAATATTTTTAATGGCATCTTTAGCTGAATTATTATCTAATGTTACATTAAAATATGGCGAACCTTCAAATTTACTGATAAGTTTGCGTGATATGGTTGAATGATCAAGATCAACAATGCTTAGGCGAATGTCTTTCATTTCAAAAGTAGCCGCATTAACAAGGATAATTAGTTGAATAATTGGTGCAATAAAAATCATAGGCAGCATTGTCCGGTTTCGGAAAATCTGAATAAATTCTTTTTGTATTATGAAAAGTATAGTTCTCATTTATTCTAAACGTATTTTATACTTTTTAATACTTAATGCAATAAAGAATAATGTCATTCCGGCAAGTACAGCAGTTTCTTTCCATAAATCAAAAAAACCGTTTCCTTTAAGCATGATAGATCTAACTATTGTTATGAAATATTTTGGTGGCATTATTTTACATAAATACTGAAGAATCAGAGGCATGTTTTCTATTGGAAAAATAAAGCCAGAAAGTAATATAGTTGGTAACATTAGTGCAAGTAGCGAAATCATCATAGCTGACTGTTGTGTCTTTGTTACAGATGAAATTAGAATACCAAGAGAAAGTGCCATAAGTATAAATAACATACTTTCAGATAAAAGAAAAAACAGATTCCCGACTACCGGAACATCAAACACAATATTGCCGATTAGAATAATAAGACATGCGTCAATAAAAGATAATAAAAGATAAGGAGTAACTTTTCCAATAATTACAATTAGTGGATTTAGTGGTGACGCTAATAATACCTCCATTGTTCCTAATTCTTTTTCACGTGTTATAGAAATTGAAGTTAACAATGCAGAAACTATCATAAGTAACATGGCAATAATTCCGGGAACAAACATGTAAGAGCCTTTCATTTCTGGATTATAAAGTAATCTTACTTCTGGCATTATGATAGAAACATTTTGTTTTGAACCAGATATTTTTGA
This sequence comes from Bacteroidia bacterium, assembly GCA_016218155.1. Lineage (NCBI taxonomy): Bacteria > Pseudomonadati > Bacteroidota > Bacteroidia > Bacteroidia bacterium. The sequence continues at coordinate 10,595 of JACREQ010000110.1, read as the reverse complement.
AGAATAATCTTTTATTATTGCTTCGGTATAATTAGCAAGTATGTTTGCCGTATTTGGGTCTGAAGCGTCGCCAATAATCTGAACGGCAGATTTTCCCTCCTTTTCAAGCTTAGTTGCAAAATTACTCTCAAAAACGATAACCTCTTTAATTTTTCCTTCGCGAAATGCCTGATGAATTTCTTTTTCTGAGTTAAGTGTTGCATCAAGTTTAAAATATCCAGAGGAGAGTATTTTTGATGATATTTGCTTTGTCACCTGATCCTTTGAGTGATCTAGAATAGCAATAGAAGCATCTTTTATTTCATTTGTGATAACAAATCCAAATAACAATACCTGAATTACCGGCATGCCAAAAAGAACGAACAACGTGCGAGGGTCTCGGATAATATGGATGAACTCTTTTTTTATGAATCCTGCCAGCTGTTTCATTATTCTTTATTTTTTGCTTTACGAGCCAGTTTTAAAAATACTTCATTCATGTTTTCTACTCCTTGATTTGTAACTAATTCTTCGGGAGTTCCTATAGCTTCAATTCTTCCGTCTACCATAATAGATACTCGGTTGCAATATTCTGCTTCGTCCATATAATGAGTTGTTACGAAAACTGTGATTCCCTCATCGGCAGCCTGATAAATCAGATTCCAGAATTCACGGCGGGTTACAGGATCTACACCTCCGGTGGGTTCATCAAGGAATACGATAGCTGGTTTATGAAAATTAGCCACTGAAAATGCAAGTTTTTGTTTCCAGCCAAGAGGAATACTTTTTATTAATTCATTTCTGACATTTGTTAAATTCAATTTTTCTATCAATTCATCAGAACGTTTTCGAATTTCTTTTAAACTTAAGCCATAAATTCCTCCGTAAAAGCGAATATTTTCATAAACAGTCAAATCTTCATAAAGCGAGAATTTCTGGCTCATGTATCCAATATTCTTTTTTATTTTGTCAGTTTCCTTATAAACATCAAAACCTGCAACTTTAATATCTCCTGAAGTTGGAGTAAGTAAACCGCATAATATTTTTAATGCTGTTGTTTTTCCGGCTCCATTTGCTCCAAGAAAACCAAAGATTTCACCACTTTTGACTTCGAAACTTAGGTTGTTATTAGCAACAAAGTTTCCGAATTTTTTAATCAGATTCTTTACTGATATTACAGTTATCCCTGTTTCCATCATTCTTGCTTTTTATTCATTAATGAAAGGAAACAATCTTCAATGGTGGGTTTACAAATTGAGATTTCAATGTTTGAATACCCTTTTGTAGTGAGAAATTCGTGTAAATTGTTTGGATTTATTTCATTTTGTGAAGAGTAATGTACAGTTTGACCAAATAAGTAAGCCTGACTTAATGGGTCAAAAGTTTTCAAATCATCAGATAAATGGTGATTATACTTTGTTTTAACAGAAAATAATTTTTTGTCATAATTCTTAATAACATTTTCGGGACTGTTTATTTGCATTATGTTTCCTTCTTGTATAAGGGCAATGCGATCGCATAATGCAGCTTCGTCCATATATGGAGTGGAAACAATAATTGTAATTCCTTCGTTTTTGAATTTTCTTAACAATTCCCAGAACTCTTTACGTGAAACTGCATCAACACCTGTTGTGGGCTCATCGAGGACTAAAATTTCAGGTCTGTGAATAAGTGCGCAGGAGAGAGCCAGCTTTTGTTTCATTCCACCTGAAAGTTTTCCTGCAGGTCTATTTTTAAAAGGTTCAATCTGTACATATATATCTTTAATCAGGTCGTAATTTTTGCTAATTGTTGTTCCAAATATCGTTGCAAAAAAACTAAGATTTTCTTCAACTGTCAAATCATAATAAAGAGAAAATCTTCCAGGCATATATCCAACGATTTTTCGGATTTGTTTATATTCTTTTACTACATCAAAACTAGCCATAGATGCACTTCCTGCATTGGGTAAAAGCATAGTAGTAAGAATTCTGAATAAAGTTGTTTTTCCTGCACCATCCGGACCAATCAAACCAAAGAGTTCGCCTTTAGCCACATCAAAACTCACAGGATGTAGTGCACGATGTTTATCGTAAATTTTTTCTATCTCATGAACTGATATATGTTTTCCGATTTCCATTAATTCCTATTTCGTAAATCCTAAATCCTAAATCAAAACTTAACTTCTCCGGGCATTCCTATTTTTATGCTTCCGTCGTTTTTTACCTTAATTTTTATCGCATATACCAGGTTTTGTCTTTCTTCACGAGTTTGAATAATTTTAGGAGTGAATTCTGCTTGAGAAGAAATCCAGGTGATAGTTCCGGGCATTTCTTTTAAACTTCCTTTTCCATCATCAATCATGGTCTTAACAACTTGCCCAATTTTTATATTTCCTAATTGTTTTTCGTCAACATATGCGCGAAGAATGATTTCGCCAAGATTGGCAATTTTATATACTGAACGTCCGGGTATTGTCATTTCTGATTCTTCCAGATATTTTTCAAGTACTGTTCCATTAATTGGATTAATCATATAACTTCTGTGAATCTGATCCTGGATTTGCTTTATTTGGAAGTCTATGCCATCAAGTTCACTAAAAATAGCCTGATTCTGAGTTCTGATGGCTTCAATTTGTTTGTTTATAACATTAATACTGTTATTTATATCGTCCAATTGCTTTTCGGGAACAGCTTTGTCTTTCAGTAGTTTTTCAATACGGGTTTTCTCAGAAAGTAGATTCTTTTTTTGTTCTTCTTGTACTGCGATCTGAGATAATACATTTGATACTTTTGCTGATACAGCCGATTTCTGCGATTCAACCTGTTTAAGTTTTAACCATAATGAAATAGTGTCAATAATACCGGTAACTTTTCCGGAATCAATAATCTGACCTTCTTCTACATTTAGTGAAATTAACTTCCCCTGAACCTCTGAAGAAACAGTTACTTCCACTGCTTCGAAATTTCCATATGCATCGGAAACTTTATTATTATCTGAACAAGATTGCAATATTGCAAACATTGTTATAAGAATTATGATATTTCTTTTCATATGATATATTTTTTCATTTTTTAAATTTTTGCTCACTTTAAGTATTTTAGTCACTTGAATTACTCTAGTCACTTCTTATAATAAACCTTTTATTACCATATAATTATACTTTGCCAAAACCAACTGTATTTGATGCCTTTTCATATCAATTCTGGCTTGTGTTTCTGCTGTAATGTCATCAATGTAGTCGGAACTTTTTATGGTACCGTTTTGCAATTTTGAGGATGACGCAGCAGTGATTTTCTCTCTCAGTGAAATAATCTCCTGATCTTTGTTAAGAAGTTCTTCCATTTTTTTTATTGAGCCAAGTTCATTTTCCATTTGAACTGAAATACCTTTTACAAATGCTTGCTGTTGATTTGTTATCATTTCTTTCTGAATATCTGTAACTCTTCTGTCGTGCTTGCTTTGACTCCAGTCCCATGGTGTCCAGCTTAATTTTGCACCAACAATATAAAAACTATCGAAATTGTCGCTAAGCATATTTAAACCGGGGCGACCATATCCAGCTTGACCAAAGCCATAAAGTTTTGGCATTAATGTGGTTTTTGAAATTCCTTTTGATGCATCTAGTCTTGTTTGTTGTAATTTAAATAGTGTTAATTCAGGACGTGAGATCGTGTCATTAAACGATACTGGTGTTTTTTTATATCCCAGTTTACTGTCTTTTGAAATTTCTTGTCCTGTTAATAAACCTAAAGATGATAAAATATTTTCTCTTGTTATTTTAACATCTGTAATTTGTTGCACAATCTTTAATAATTCAGCCTGAATTGTAAATAAATCAGATTCTGTAAGTATGCCATTAGTAACACAAGAGTTGATAACAGATTTTTTTTCTTCGAGTTTGCTTTTATATGCTTTTAATAATTCTTCATTTTCCTGTAATAACAATGCGTTAAAGAAAAAAGTATTTACCTGCTCTTTACGTTGGTTAATTTCTACTGCAATTTGTTGTTTTTCGACTTGCAATCCTGCGCTTTCCATTTTTTTTCTTTGGGATGAAATCCCACCATCAAAAATAACCTGATTTACATCAAGCGTAGCTTTATATTGATCTTTTGCAGGTGAAGGAATATGTAGATTTGGGATGGGAAGTGAAACACTTACAACATCACTCTGGTAAGTAGCTTGTCCGTTAACACTGATTTGAGGAAGCAATGAAGAATTAATATTTTTAGTTTTTAAATTACTGGCTTCTTCAGTTAATCCGATGTTTTTAGATGTTGGCCAATTTGAAATTAAAGACTGGTAACAATTTTCAATATATAAAGTGTCATTCCCCTGACTATGTCCAAATAATGGAAAAATTAAGGAAATGAGCAAACAGTTTTTTATTTTTATCCACATAGCTTTATTTTTTTATAGAATTAACCACATATTCATAAATAATTATTTTTCTTTCTTCAAGAAAATGTTTGTATTCATTATCATCATTTTTAAATATCATTCCTTTTATAATTGGTGCTGCAGCAACAGGAAAAATGCACATCGACAGAATGTTTACCACCAAATGCTCTGCAGGCATAGTGCAGATAACTCCATTGTCCATTTCTTTCTTAAATAAATTTAGTATAACAGTTGGATTAAACCCTTGTTCTTTCATACTGTTAATAAGCATTTCTGGTCTTAATCGTATTTCATGAAGAATAAATGCCGGTAAAAATGGATTATTTGAAAGTACATCTAAATAATTATCTATAAAGAATTTGAGTTTGTCGAAAAAAGATATTTCTGATTGAAATGTTTTAAAAACCTTTGGGAAAAAATTTTCAAATACAGACTTAAAAATAGCTTTAAATAAATTCTCTTTTGACCTGAAATAATAGTGAAGCAAAGCTTTGTTTATTCCAGCACGTTCGGCGATTTTTTGCATTCGTGCTCCATCAAAACCATGTTCTAAAAACTCTTGTTTTGCAGCTTCAAGTATCTTTAATTCAGTGCTTAATTCAATTTCTGTCATTGTTGACTAAATAGTTTAACCAAACGGTCAAATTTAAAACATAATTTATTAAAATGCAAATGTTTTTAAATTATTTTTTCATTTTGACGAATCACTTGTTATTAGTTATATAAATACATATTTTTGGGATTATTATAATAATTCTTAAAATATGAAAACTTTATTATTGTCTATAATTAGTTTAATACTAATTGTTAACGTTTTTGCTCAAGCACCACAGTCTTTCCAATATCAGGCTGTAATTCGTGATGTTTCCGGAAATGTATTGCAAGCGCAGCCTGTGGGTTTAAGATTGAGTATTATTCCTGTTTCTGCTGTTGGTGTTGCAGAGTATGTTGAGACGCATACTTTAACAACAAATACATTTGGAATAGTATCTTTAACTGTAGGCAATGGTACTGTTGTTACAGGAAATTTTTCAACAATAAACTGGGGAGCATCAAATCATTTTATTAAAGTAGAGGCAGATCTTGGCAGTGGTTATATTGATATGGGAACTACTCAACTTCTTTCTGTTCCATATGCTATAAATTCTTTAAATGCAACTCAGGCTGATAATGCTACAAATGCAAATTATGCTACAGTTGCCGGAACAGCAAATTATGTTGGTGGAACTGGAATTGACATTACTGGATCAACAATTACCAATACAGCTCCTGACCAGACTATAACATTAACGCAGAGTGGTGCAACAACAATAAGTGGAACATATCCAAACTTTACAATTAGTAGTACAGATTTAAATTCAGGAACTCCAGGTGGATTAAATAAGTCAATTCAGTTTAATGATGCAGGTGTTTTTGGTGGTAATACAGGTTTGATATGGGATAATTCAAATGAGCGTTTAGGAATTGGAACCACCAGTCCTTTAGGTAGAATGGTAGTTCAGGGAAGTGCAACAGCTCTTGCAACAGAACCACTTTTTGAAGTTAAGAACTCATTAGGACAAACAGTTTTTGTTGTTTATCAGGATAGCGTAAATGTTTTTGTAAATGATGAAGCTATTCAATCAAATAGAGGTGGATTTGCAGTTAGTGGTAGAAATAATGCAAAAGCATTTACAAATAAATATTTGCACGTTACTCCAGATAATTCAAAAATCTGGACAAAAGATACATTAAAAGGATTTGGAGTAGAAAATATTAATGGAACTAATAAAACCGGTTATATGCAAATGACTCCGAACAATTATTTTATAGGGCACGAAACAGGAATAAATATAACAACTGGAAAATATAATTCTTTTATAGGTTATCAGGCTGGTTATTCTGACACATCGGGAAGTAATAATTATTTTATTGGTTATCGTTCTGGATTCAGTAATTTAAGTGGATATAGTAATTTGTTTCTTGGAGATAATAGTGGATATTCAAATACAATAGGGTCAGAAAATGTTTTTCTTGGCGACAGTTGTGGGTATACGAATACCACTGGTAACTATAACGTATTTCTTGGTAAGAATGCTGGATTTGTAAATAATTCAAGCAATAATGTTTTCCTTGGATACGAAAGTGGAAAGCAGAATTTTTCCGGATCAAATAATGCTTTTATGGGATATCAGGCAGGACGGTCAAATACTGTAGGGTTAAATAATGTTTTTATCGGAAATTCATGCGGATATAGTAATACAAATGGAAATTTTAATGTGTTTCTGGGTAATGAAGCCGGTTATTCTAATACCACTGGTCTTGCAAATGTTTATTTAGGTGAAAACGCTGGTCGTATGTGTCTGTCTGGTTCTCAAAATGTTTTTCTTGGTAATCTGGCTGGTACAAATTTCTTGACTGGTAATAATAATGTGTTTTTAGGGAATGAAGTTGCTAAAAACTTTACCAGCGGACAACAAAATGTGATTATTGGAAACCAAGCTGGTTTTACAGCAACTACTGGAGATTTTAATGTTTTTGTCGGGCATCAGACCGGTTACAAAAATAATGGTGGTAAAAAAAATGTATTTATCGGACATACTGCAGGGTTTAATAACACTACCGGTGAGAGCAATATTGCAATAGGCGAAGCTGCGCATTTTAACAATGTACAAGGATTATATAATGTAGCCATTGGATTTGAGGCGGGTTGGGCATCTGTTTCATCTAGCAATTGTACGTACCTCGGTGCAGGAGCTGGTAGAAATAATGTTGGTCTTTCGAATACTTTTATAGGAAATAGTGCTGGTCAATCAAATATTAATGGTATGAACAATGTTGCTTTAGGGTTGTTTGCAGGAATGTATAGTACTGGATCAAATAATGTTTTTATAGGAAATGGTGCAGGTACTGGCACATTTATGGGTCCACAGGGTCCAGGATCAGGAAATGTGTTCATAGGATATGGTGCAGGGCAAAATGAAATTGGTTCAAATAAACTTTATATTGCCAATACAAGTACAGCAAATCCATTAATTTTTGGTGACTTTTCAACAGGTATGGTTACATTAAATTCTGTACTAAAATTAATACCAGGTACTGCACCCGCATCACCAACAGAAGGTGCTATATATTCAAATAGTACAGATCATCATTTGTATTATTATAATGGTACTTCATGGAGGCAATTGGATAATTAACAACTTAAGATAAAATAAACTGATGTTTTCTAATACTTGTAAATTTGTTTTCAATTTTTTTTTAATCTTATAATGAAATCAATAATTATGAAAAATGTTATTGTTACTTTTTTAGTATTTGTTTCTTTTTTTGCTTGGGCACAAATACCTCAGTCTTTTCAGTATCAGGCTGTAATTCGTGATGTTTCCGGAAATGTATTGCAGACACAGTCAGTAGGTTTAAGATTGAGTATTATTCCTGTTTCTGCTATTGGTGTTGCAGAGTATGTTGAGACGCATACTTTAACAACGAATACATTTGGAATAGTCTCTTTATCTGTAGGAAATGGAACTGTTGTTACAGGAAATTTTTCAACAATAAACTGGGGAGCATCAAATCATTTTATAAAAGTGGAAGCTGATCTTGGCAGTGGTTATATTGATATGGGAACTACTCAACTTCTTTCTGTTCCATATGCTATGTATTCTCAATCTGCAGGTAATGTTGATACTTTATGGAATAAAAGTGGTAACAATATTTATAATGCTAATCCCGGTAATGTTGGAGTTGGATTAAATAATCCTTCTGGCAGGATGGTAGTTCAGGGAAGTTCAACTGCCTTAGCAACCGATCCTCTTTTTGAAGTTAAAAATTCATTAGGTCAGACAGTTTTTGTAGTTTATCAGGATAGTGTAAATGTTTTTGTAAACGATGATGTTATCCAATCTAACAGAGGTGGGTTTGCTGTAAGTGGAAGAAATAATGCAAAAGCATTTACAAATAATTACTTAAAAGTAACACCAGACAAAACAAGAATATTCTTAAATGAAGATGCTGCAAGTGATGGTTTTGCAGTAATGGGATTAAATGCATTAGGAAATAAAGATTTTTTAAATGTTAGCGTTGATACTAATGAAATAATTAATCCAAGTCAACAAAGAATATTATGGTATCCTTCAAAAGAGGCTTTTCTTGCTGGTAAGGTTTTAGTAGAACATAGGGATAGTATTGGTATAAACTCTTTTTCATCTGGTTCTGAATCTAAAGCTATTGGTGATTGGTCACAGGCTTTAGGTTTTAATTGTATTGCCCGTGGTAATTATTCTATGGCAATCGGAAAAAATTCTATTGCAAATGCTTCCAATTCATTTGCCTTTGGTGAGTCTGCATTTGCTAATCATTTTGATTCATATGCATTAGGTTCAAAAGCTATTGCTAACGCTGAAGGTAGTTATGCACTTGGCACAGCCGGTAGAGATACATTAGGTAATTTGTTAGGGACTTTTACCAAAGCTAATGGTATTGGTTCGTTTGCTTTTGGTTCAGGATGCGTTTCAAATGGAATTAATTCAATTTCTTTTGGAGTTGCTGATTCTGCCACTGGTCGTTTATCTGTTGCAATGGGAGCGTATTCAAAAGCCTATGGAGATTATAGTTTTGCATTTGGTTATCCATTTTTAGGCGGATATCCAACACAAACTTTTGTTACAAGCGCCAATTCGTATGGTGTTGCATTAGGAACAGCTGTATCGGCTTCTGGAGTCGGTTCAATTGCTATGGGAAGATTTTCTTATTCTACAGGAATGAGTTCAGTTGCATTGGGTTTTGGAGTACCAGGTACGTTTTTCTCGCCAGCAAATTATAATATTGCAAGTGGTGCATATTCATTAGCTGTGGGTCTTTCAAATAGTGCGTTAGGTGATAATTCCGTGACAATTGGTTTAGATAATAGTGCCGCAGGAAAGGAAGCTCATGCAGTTGGTAGTTATACTTCTGCTCAATCATATTGTTCGTTTGCATTTGGTAAGTGGAATTCATTATTAGGTGGAACTGCTGATAGCTGGGTACTTACTGACCCGTTATTTGTTATAGGAAATGGTACTGCCTCAGGTGCACGTTCAAATGCAGTTACTATACTAAAAAATGGTAATGTTGGAATAGGAAATACAGCACCTGTATATCAACTTCAATTATCATTAAATTCAGCTGCAAAGCCTACTTCAAGTACATGGACAATTGCATCAGATATCAGGCTAAAAGATGTGAAAGGTGCATATGTAAAAGGACTAGCTGAAATATTAAAATTAGAAACTATAGTTTATCGATATAAAAAAGATAATGCGATGGGAATTTTGGAAACTGAAACAGATGCTTATGGTTTTAGTGCACAGGATGTTCAGAAAATATTTCCTGAAGCTGTTTCTGTAAATGATAAAGGTTTCTTAGGTATTGATATACATCCTGTTTTAGTTGCTGAGATTAATGCTTTTAAATCTTTGAATGCAAGAATTGAAATACTGGAGAAAGAAAATGCAGATTTAAAATTAAAAATTACAGAAATAAATGAACTTAAAGCTGAAATCGAGAAAATTAAAAAGTATCAGACAGAGAAGTAAAAAACTTATTATAGCAGATTTAATTTAGATATTGATTATTATTTTAATCTAGTTTATTGAAAATATTTTGAAAAAATTAAATAATATTTTAACATTATGAAAAATATATTGTTCTCGATTTTTGCAACAGTTATAACATTAACTTCTGTTGCTCAGACACCTCAGTCTTTTCAATATCAGGCTGTAATTCGTGATGCATCTGGTAATGTGTTACAATCTCAATCAGTAAATTTGAGATTAAGTATTATTCCTGTTTCTGCTATAGGTGTTGCAGAATATGTAGAGACACATACCTTAACAACCAATACATTTGGAATATTATCTTTATCTGTAGGTAATGGTAATGTTGTTACAGGAAATTTTTCAACAATAAACTGGGGAGCATCAAATCATTTTATAAAAGTGGAAGCTGATCTTGGAAGTGGTTATATTGATATGGGAACAACTCAACTTTTGTCTGTCCCATATGCACTTTATTCTGAAACTGCCGGTAATGCAGGTCAAACATATACTTCTGGAAATGGAATCGGAATAGCTGGCAATGTAATTTCAAACACATCTCCAGATCAGACAGTAGTTTTAAATTCAGGAACTGGAACAAATGTTATAGGTACATATCCAAACTTTACAATAAATAATACTCAACCGGATCAAGCAGTCACTTTGACTCAAGGTGGT
>JACREQ010000109.1 GCA_016218155.1 Bacteroidia bacterium | reverse complement strand
TGAAGTAATGCAAATTTTGGGCATATCTGCTTTCGACAAAACACCTGTTAATGAGCTGCTGACAGAATTTCAAAAAAATCAAAATTTCAATGAACAAATAGATTTATTTAATTGTTAAATTTTAACGCATCAGTAGTAATATTCGACTTTCAATAATTATTACGAAACAGGAATATCAGAATGCTATAAGTTAAACATTTTATTTATGTAAAAAGCCTTAATAGACATTATTAAGTATAATCGTCAGCTATCGCTTCAAAAAGTGGGCAATACATTTTAATTTACCCCAGTTAGAATTTATTCAATGACGTTTAATAATGTATACCTGGTATATCAAAAATTTATTGGGTAGAAAACCCTGACGAGCCTTGAAAGTGGGAATTGTTAGTTTAAGGCAAGATTGTCTGTTACGATACAATTTCAGGAAGAAGCTGTGGTAAAATCTCAGTCTGAATTACAGAAAGCGGAGATAGGGCAGACGAAAGTGGGTGTGTCTTTATGACAAAACAAAGTCCGAAACTATCCGAAACTTACAGATGTAAATCCGATAGAAATATGAGATGAAAGTTATGATGTTTTCCTGAGGATATCGGCCATCACGCAGAGCAAACCTTAACAATTGTTACAATGCATCTCATACTGCGATGTAAAGCCGTGAAGGCATTAATAAGAGGTGCTATATGCTGTAAAATAATTCGTGAGGGTCAGTACATGTGCTGCAACAGTTAAAGGGGAACAACCATTCATAATGCCGGTATATGTAATCTCAAGTTTAACAAACACAATATACCTCACAGAACATGTGTCGGAATGGCAGGAAGGAGGAGGCAAATCCTCCTCCAACTCGATTCTGATTATTTTACTTTATTATTCAATAGAGTCCTAAATGTATCGCTTACATTAATAATTTCCATTTTTGGATTTTTAACCTTTAAAAATTCTTTATTGTATTCATCTCTAACAAATAAAATCTTATATGATGAATGGAAGTACCGTGGTAATTCAGGAAATTTTGTTACAAATAGTATAATACTGCTGTCTATCACTGAGTAAGAATTTAAAATACCTGAACCAAAAAAAATTATATCAGATGAATCGTTTAAAAAGTTATAAGGGTCGGACTTTTTATTTGATGAAACAATGTAAATATCATCTTTTAATACATAACTTCCGGGACTATAAGTAATATAAACGCTATCATTAATACTCTTATTTCCAATAGACAAATATAATAGATCGGGATGAGCAATTTCATCTACCAAGAAAATAAACGTAAACAATTTATATATAAAAAATTACTACTGATGCGTTAAAATTTAACAATTAAATAAATCTATTTGTTCATTGAAATTTTGATTTTTTTGAAATTCTGTCAGCAGCTCATTAACAGGTGTTTTGTCGAAAGCAGATATGCCCAAAATTTGCATTACTTC
>JACREQ010000108.1 GCA_016218155.1 Bacteroidia bacterium | reverse complement strand
TTTTCCACAACCACCAGCAGCTTCACCTTTTGGACAGCAGCTTTTTCCGCCTTGTTGTTTACTGCATTTTGAATCACCTGCTGCAGCACCATGTGAGCAACCAGCACCACCATGTTTACCACCATTTGCATCAAAAATAATTTTTTGTTTTTCAGTTAATAAATCTCTGATACTTTGTTTGTTTGCTGCACCTTTTTTCATTTGTTCAGCATTTAGTGCTGATATTTCATCAATAGTTTTGTTGATTGCTGTCATGTCAGCTTTATCAGCCGCTTGTAATGTTTTCAAATGAGCACGTTTCTCGTTAATTTGATTTTTAATGCCTGTCATCTCTTTTTTATGAGCTAAGCATAATCCGTCAATTTTTTGTTTTTGTACATCTGTCAAATCTGTAATTCCTTTAACGCATTCTCCTTTATCACAGTTGTGAGCTGTTTCTTTTTCCTGTGCGAATACTGTTTGGCTTCCAATCATAATAAAAGCAACTAATAACATCGGGATAATTCTTTGAATCTTTCTCATAATTATTTATTTTTTTTGATTTACGTCGCTTTGACTCAACTATGATATTAAAGTTTAAAATTGAATTAAAATATTTTTATTTTTACACCGAAACTAATTAAATATCAATAAATAAAAAATGTCTTATGAAACTTCTGTTAATCAGTAATTCAACAAATGCCGGTGAAGAATATCTGGCTTATCCTATGCCTCATATAAAAGATTTTTTAGGAAGTAAAAGTCTGAATTGTGTTTTTTTACCATATGCTGCAGTTACATTTTCTTATGATGAATATGAACAGAAAGTTCAGAAACGTTTTAATGAAATTGGGCATAATATTAAAAGTATTCATAAATTTTCAAATCCAGTTGAAGCAATTGAAAATGCTGATGCAATTGTTGTTGGTGGTGGAAATACTTTTCAATTGATTTCAAAAATTTATGAAAATAACTTAGTAGATGTTGTAAGAAATAAAGTGAGTAATGGTACTCCTTACATTGGCTGGAGTGCAGGTTCAAATGTAGCAGGACCTACAATTAAAACAACTAATGATATGCCGATTGCCGAACCTAAATCTTTTAAAGCTTTTAATTTGGTTAAGTTTCAGATAAATCCTCATTATCTTGATGCAAACCCAGAAGGTCATGCAGGCGAAACCCGTGAGCAAAGAATTGAAGAGTTTCTTGAAATAAACCCAAATGTTTATGTTACAGGTTTACGTGAAGGATGTATGTTTAAAATTGAAAATAATTTAATAACTCATATCGGAAAAAGAACAATGAGATTGTTTATTAAAGGTAACGAGCCAAAAGAATTTTCATCCGAAGATAATCTTAACTTTTTATTATAGGGCATAAGTCTTTGGTATGCACCTGATAGTACGGGCTTTTTTTAGTTAACTATTTATAGAATTAGTATTTGGTTAATTTGTAAAATTCTTGTACGTTTGCGGGTTATTTTCAGAAATCAAATTATTGTTAGAAATATTTAAAATTAATTCAGATGCAGAATAAGGGAGTGATTAAGTTTTTTGGGATTGCACTTGCTTTAGCATGTTTGTACCAATTGTCATTTACATTTTGTACAAGACAAGTAGAGAGTGATGCGCGTAATTTTGCCCAGGGCGATTTAGTAAAAGAGAGCAAATATCTCGATTCAATATCGAATGAGCCGGTTTATAATTTCTTATGGTTAAAGAAATATACCTATCGTGAATGTCAGGAACAGGAAATTAATCTTGGTCTTGACTTAAAGGGTGGTATGAACGTAACTCTTGAAGTATCAATAGTTGATGTTATTAGATCTCTTGCAAATTATTCTACTGATTCTACATTTAATAGTGCTTTAAAATTGGCTAAAAAAATGGAGGAAAGCAGTAGAGAAGATTATCTAACGCTTTTTGGTAAGGCATTTAAGCAAATTGATCCAAATGCAAAATTAGCTGCTCTTTTTATTTCAAAAGAATTAGGAATTAATTTCAATACTACTAATGAAGAAGTTTTGAAAATAATAAGAAAAGAATCTGATGGTGCTATTGATAATTCTTTTAATATTTTAAGAAATCGTATTGACAAATTTGGTGTTACTCAGCCTAATATTCAAAAACTTGAAACAGCAGGTAGAATATTAATTGAACTTCCAGGGGTTAAAGATCCTGAACGTGTTAGAAACCTTTTACAGGGAACAGCAAATCTAGAGTTCTGGGAAACTTATGAAAATAATGAAGTATATCCTTTGTTAGAAAAAGCAAATCAGGTTATTGCAAGTATAGAATCTGCAGGAAAAAAATCAGATGAAAAAATTGATACTGTTGCAAAACCATCACTATTAGCAGATATGATTGCTGATACAACAAAAAAGGTTGATACTGCTAATACTGCAAAAGCTGATACATCTTTATCTCTTGTTGATCAAATGAAAACTGATTCAACAAAAAATGATACAGCTTTAAATGCTCAGCAATTTAAAGAGCAGAACCCATTATTTGCTATTTTATATCCAAGTGTTGATAATGAACGCAAATTAGCGCAGGGTGCTGTAGTTGGTCTTTCAGATTATAAAGATACTTCTCAGGTTAATAAATATTTAGCTTTAAAACAGGTTAAGTCTTTATTCCCTTCGTCTCTTCGTTTTTTGTGGACCTACAAGCCCATGAAAAAATCTACAGTATTTCAATTAATTGCAATCCGTTCTAATAGTCGTGATGGTCGCGCTCCACTTGATGGTGGTGCTGTTACATCTGCAAAAAAAGAATTTGGAAATACAAATAATAATGCAGAAGTATCAATGTCAATGAATCCTGAGGGTGCAAAAACTTGGGCTAGATTAACAAGAGATAATATTGGAAAACAAATTGCTATTGTACTTGATAATTCTGTGTATTCATTCCCTGTTGTTAATCAGGAAATTAAAGGTGGTAATTCGTCAATTTCCGGCGATTTTACAATTGAAGAAGCAGACGACTTAGCTAATGTTTTAAAATCAGGTAAATTACCAGCTCCAGCAACTATTATTGAAGAAGCAGTTGTTGGTCCTTCTTTAGGTCAAGAAGCTATCTCATCAGGTTTATGGTCATTTGCAATTGCTTTTATTGGAGTATTATTATATATGTCATTATATTATAATAGGTCTGGAAATGTTGCTAATATAGCTTTATTTGCAAACGTATTCTTTACTTTTGGTGTTATGGCATCATTAGGTGCTGTGCTAACACTTCCTGGTATTGCTGGTATGGTTCTTACTTTTGCTATGGCAGTTGACTCAAATGTTATTATTTATGAAAGAATGCGTGAAGAGCTGCGTATAGGAAAGGGGATGAACTTAGTTGTTAAAGACGGCTTCTGGCATGCAATGTCTGCAATTATTGATGGTCACGTTACTACTATATTAACAGGTATTGTATTATTTGTATTTGGTTCGGGACCAGTTCAGGGATTTGCTACTACACTTATTGTTGGTTTGCTTTTGTCTTTATTCTCTTCAATTTTTATTGCTCGTTTAATATTTGAATGGATGTTAAAACGCAATATGAAAATTAACGTTGGTAATAAATACACAATTAATGCATTTACTAAAACTAAATTTGATTTTATCGGAGTAAGGAAAAAGTTATATGTTGTATCAGCATTAGTAATAGTAATTGGTATTGCTTCCTTATTTACAAGAGGATTAAGTTTTGGAGTTGATTTTACCGGAGGAAGAACTTATATAGTTCGTTTTGATCAGGAGGTTTCAACTCAGGATATTCGTTCATCACTAGAAAAAGTAATGAATGATGCTCCTGAAGTGAAGATTTTTGGGCCAAAAAATCAGGTTAAAATAACTACAAAATATCTTATTGACCAGTCAGGTAATAAAGTTGATTCTATTGTTGAAAATAAAGTATTCGAAGGTGTTAAAGGTTATTATAAAACACCGATTTCATTTGAACAATTCTCTGTACATAGCGATAAAGCTGTTGTTGGGATGATGAGTTCACAGAAGGTTGGTCCTACTGTCGCTAACGATATGATATATAAGGCATTCATGGCATTGTTCATTGGATTGTTGATTATTTTTATTTATATTACAATTCGATTTAGAAATTGGCAGTTTGGACTTGGTGGAGTTATTTCTTTGTTCCATGACTCTATGATTGTTATTACTTTCTTCTCATTATTTCATAACATTTTACCATTTGGATTAGAAGTAGACCAGTCATTTATTGCTGCATTGTTAACTGTTATTGGATATTCTATTATGGACTCTGTAATTATTTTTGATAGAATTAGAGAGTATAGAATATTGCATCCTCGTTGGGAGTTAAAAGATAATATTAATGCTGCTATTAATAGTACATTAGGTAGAACAATTAATACTTCAGGTATAACATTGGTTGTGTTAATTATTATTTTCATTTTTGGAGGTGAAATATTAAGAGGATTTATTTTTGCATTAATGGTTGGTATTGCTGTTGGAACATATTCCTCAGTGTTTAATGCAACTCCTATAGCATATGATTTTTTAAATATGCGCAAAAAGAAAAAAGAGAATAAATAAAAAAGCAAAAACAAATCCTGCATAAGTGGGATTTGTTTTTTAAATTAAAATGGTTTATTCACAATAACTTGTTAATTAATATTAAATAGCGAAACAACATTTATCAAAAAAATACGTCTAATAAGAAAATTTCATAATATTGAGATTTAATTTTAGTTTCCCAATTAACCCAAACAATATGGAACTAACCGAAAAATCAATCCTTGTCCCGGTAGACTTTACCGAAAACTCTGAATTTGCATTTCAACATGCTGTGCAAATGTCAAAATATATTCATAGGAGTATTGCTCTTTTGCATATAGTTAAAAAAGATCATGAAAAACCTGCAGTAATGGAAAAACTTACTGAATTTTCAAAAAAAATGCAGGAGAAGTATGGTGTTGAAACAGTTTGCTTAGTTAGAAAAGGAGATATTTTTAAAGCTATTAAAAATACTGCAATTGAAATAAATGCTTTATTAATTGTTATGGGTTTGCATAGTGCAAAAAGAGCAATAAAAGTTATTGTTGGTTCTAATATTCCATTTTATTTAATTCAAGCATCACCAATTAATGAAACAATTAAAGATATAGTGGTGCCGGTAGATTATAACGAGAAGAACAGAGTTCAAATGAATTGGGTTACTTTACTTTCAAAATATTTTAATAGTAATATTAATATTATTAAACCCTTTATCAGCAATAATTATAAGAATGAAAAAATGAGAAAAAACATGTTCTTTATTCGTCAGATATTAGACGAGAAAGGTATTGTTTTTGGAGTTCGTACAGCTAAACGTGATTCAAAATTTAACGAAGAAATTTATAATTTCGCTGCAGAAATTAATGCTGATGCAATATTTATAATGTCATACCATTTTAAAGAATTTATTCTGAAGTCCAAAAACTATAATATGAAGGTACCGGTACTTTGTATCAATCCGGCAACCAATACACAAATTCTTCCAGGAAGATTTTAGAGGAAATAATTTTAACAAAAAAGCCAGCTTAAGCTGGCTTTTTTGTTATTTAAATACTCTCTGATATCAACCTAAAATTTTTTTATTGAATTTTTTAAAAAGCAATTCTTTAAATATTTACATTTGGCAAATTTTTAGAATGAAAACCACCAATATATCTAAACTTAGTGTTTGGGGTGTACTTATTACACTTGGAATAGTTTATGGAGATATAGGAACCTCGCCATTATATGTAATGCGAGCTATTATTAATAGTACCGGTGGTGTTAATGAGAGTATTATTTTAGGAGGAATTTCTTGTATTATCTGGACTTTAACACTGCAAACTACCATTAAATATGTTCTAATAACATTGCGTGCAGACAATAAAGGTGAGGGAGGTATTCTTGCTTTGTATGCTCTTATAAGGAGACATATAAAATGGGCATTTGTACTTGCAATAATTGGAGGTGCTGCTTTACTTGCAGATGGTATAATTACCCCGGCAATCACTGTGGTTTCTGCAGTTGAGGGATTACAGTTAATAAATCCAAATATTCCTGTAATTCCAATTGTTTTAATAATAATAGTTCTATTGTTTTTTATACAGCAGTTTGGTACTAATTTCCTTGGGCATGCTTTTGGTCCTGTAATGTTTATCTGGTTTTTGGTTTTAGCTATACTTGGATTTTATCAGATAATTGGAAATGTAGAAATATTAAAAGCGTTTAACCCTTATTATGCATTCAAGTTGTTATCAGCACATAAAGAAGGATTTTTATTGCTAGGGGCTGTATTCCTTTGTACAACTGGAGCAGAGGCTTTGTATTCAGACCTTGGTCATTGTGGTTTGCAAAATATAAGAATTTCATGGGTATATGTTAAAGTAACTCTTATTCTTAATTATTTGGGACAAGGTGCATGGTTGTTGGCAAATCCTGTTATTACAAGCGATACAAATCCGTTTTACTCAATAATGCCATCATGGTTTATCATACCTGGAATTGTGTTAGCAACAACGGCTGCCGTTATTGCAAGTCAAGCTTTAATCTCAGGATCTTATACAATAATTAATGAGGCTATTTTGTTAAATTTTTGGCCCCGTGTAAAAATAAGCCATCCTACTTTTATTAAAGGTCAGATATATATTCCAAGTGTAAATAAATTTTTGTTTGTAGGTTGTATTTTTGTAATTCTTTATTTTCAAGAATCATCTAAAATGGAAGCTGCGTATGGTTTAGCAATTACCATTACAATGATGATGACTACTTTGTTAATGAGTTTTTATTTTTACATAAAACGGAAATCACTTTCTTATATTTTTATATTTCTTGGAATATATCTAATAATTGAAGGTTCTTTTTTTATTGCGAACTTGTTTAAATTTATTCATGGTGGATGGGTAACATTATTAATTGCAAGTATTTTATTTTATATAATGTTTATATGGTATAAAGGTAGGATGATAAAGAAAAAACTTACAGATTATGTTTATGTAGATAAATATTTCTCGATGTTAAGTGATGTAAAAAAAGACTTGTCAATTTCCAAATATTCTACAAATCTTGTTTATTTTACTCATGCAAATAATGTTCACGAAATTGAATCAAAAGTTGTATTTTCAATATTTAACAAACAACCAAAAAGAGCAGATACTTATTGGCTTATTCATGTTGATGTAGTTGATGAACCACATGCTATGAGCTATAAGGTTACACATTTAATTCCCGAGACTTTAATCAGAGTAGATTTTAAAATCGGGTTTAAAGTACCAACAAAAATTAATCTATATTTTAGAAAAGTTATTGAGGAATTAGTTATAAATAAAGAAGTTGATATTACTACTCGTTATCCCTCACTACATAAATATGCGATTTCAGGCGATTTCAGGTTTATTTTAACTGACAGAGTACAGGGATATGATTTTGATTTTAAGCCGTTCAATCAATTTGTTATGGACAGTTATGATATTCTTAAGAAAATTGGTATGCCTGAAGAAAAAGCATACGGGCTTGATACTAGTAGTGTTATTACTGAGAAAATTCCATTAATAATAAACAAAGGACTCGACTTTAAATTAACAAGAATTAAAGAATAATATTAATATATATTGTTATTATCCTTTATTTTTATTTGATATTTGAATTTGTAATTTCTCAACATAATTGTATAGTATAAATGGGTGAATATTCTTTTGTAGATATTTTAGTAAATGCAGTACTTGCAATTATAATGTTAGGTGTAGGCTTATCGCTTACTATTAATGATTTTAAACAAATTATTGTTTTTCCAAAATCAATAATTACTGCACTTACTATTCAATTGTTTTTAGTGCCTGCAATTGCTTTTTTAATAGCATATTTATCAAATTTATCTCCAGAACAAAAGGTTGGGATTGTACTTGTTTCGACTTGTGCTAGTGGAGCATCTTCAAATCTTATAACCCATCTTGTGAGGGGAAATGTTGCATTGGCAATAACAATGACTTCTCTTAATAGCGTTATTTCAATTTTAACATTACCTGTTATAGTTAGCCTTGCAATATTTTTTTTTCTTGAAATTGATACTGAGATTTCATTGCCGTTTGGAGAAACTATTTTGCAGATCTTTTTAGTTACTATAGTTCCTGCATTTATTGGTATTGTTATTAGAAGGTTTAATGCAGTCTTTGCTACTAAAATGGAAAAGCCATTAAAAATAATTTTACCGTTAATTCTATTTCTTGTTTTTGCAATAAAAATATTTGCCGGAAAAAGTCAGGGAGGTTCAGGGATTACCATATACGAAACCTTATATATTTTTCCGTTTGTGTTGTTATTGAATATACTTGCTATGTCGGCAGGTTTTTATTTTTCGAAATTATTAAAATTGGAATTTAGAAATCAGTTCACAATTGCAATTGAAGTGGGTTTGCATAACACTGCCTTAGCATTGTTAGTAGCTGGTACAATACTTAAAACTCCTGAAATGGAAATGCCTGCACTGGTGTATTCAATGTTTTCATTCTTTACAGCAATTCTATTTGTATATGTTGTTAAAGGAAAAAAAATCTTTAAGTAGATTAAAGAAGTATTCTCATTTGTAATTTAACTTCAGTCTTTGTTTTTCCATCTATTTGTGTAAGTCCCGAGCTAATGGTATTCATATTTGAGTAATATGTTTGTCCATATCTAAACCACAAATCAATTTTCTTAGTTACTGAATATTTTACATTAAAATAAAACCGTGTTCCTTTATCATATAAAGCAGGAACAGAGAAAGCATAAAGTACATCATTCTCATATTCGTATAATCTTGAGTCATATCCGTCAGTGTCAAAAATACAGTAACGTGCAGAAAAAGTCAAAGGAAGTTTTACAGGTTTATAAATAAAATCCTGATAAATTAAAAATCCTTTTTCGGTTTTAGGATATTTGTTATATGTTAACCACTCAATTCTGTTTCTTAATTCAATTGTTTGAGATACTTTATATGAAATGTGAAATCTGATTTTTGTAGATTTTACATCTTCTATGCCTTCAATAACCGAAGGAATGGTAGTTGGTATATTTTCTGGTTTAATTTTTTGTTTATAACGAACATACATACTTACCTGTCTGCTGGGGGTAAATGCAGCTTCTACCAAATAATCACTCCCTTTTGAAGGCGCATAAACTCCATATTTCAACCATGGGAAAGTAAATAAATCATAATAACCCGAAATTCTCCATTTTGCATATGGGTATATTGTTGTACCAATATAAAATCCATGTTCATTTGCATTTACCGAGTTTTCTCCAAATGCACTACTATAATTTGCCTGATAGTTTCTTTCATAATTTCTGTAAATTAATGCCATGTTAATTTGTGAGGAAAGATTAAATAACATTCCACTCATAAATGCTTTTCCTCCATTTTGACTCAATGCTCCTTCACCAAAAACTGTTACATCTTTTATCATAAATTGGTAGTCGAGACCTACATTAGCATTAGATTGTCCGCTAAAATCATATTGGTTATAAACTGTAGGAGTTTTTAAAAGATTTGCGCCATAGCTATATTGAATTCCTGTAAGACCAAGTCTGAACTTTTCCATATTTAGTGAAATATTTCCTCCTAATACAGTTTCAGAAACCGATTTGCGATCTGCTAGTTCAGTTGGTGTTGCATGTTCACTGCTTGTTTGTAATGAACTTATATCCTCAGCTTCACCTGTCAAAGAGTCAATAGCTGTAATATTTGCGTCAATTTTTTTTCTTGATGCAAATGCAGTAAAATCTAATCTTTTAATCCTGAATGTTGCTCCAGCACCCCTGAAAAAAAGATTTTCATCTGCACTTGAATATTTTTTTAGTCCTTGTGCTTTTTTTCTGGTATTTGTTACCAATGAAGATTTTCCATAATTATAACCTGAGCATACAACTAATCCCTGACCAAATTGAGCATAATAGTCACCTATAACAATTGTTTTTAACGGACCAATATCTTTAACTAATATATGTGCTGAATAAAAATCGAAACCTCTTTTCTGGCTTCCTTTAAAGAACTCTTCTCCGGGATCTTTATCGGCAGTTATACCCCATGAGATTTTAGTCTTATATGAAAAAGAATATCTGAAAAACAATCTGTTTGGGCTTCCTAAATATCTTGAATTCGGGCTAGCTGCTAAAGCAGAGTCGGTAATTGGAGAATATCCTGCTTGTTGTTCTAATACTCGTTGGGTTCTGATAAATACTTTATGACCACCATATTTTAATGCTTTCTTTGGGTCAAAACCTAAAATAGGATCTTCCTTTTTTACAGTTATAAATGGAAGTATCATTCGCAGATATTCTTCATTAAATCCGGTAACATTAAGCAACTCGTAAATGCTTAATAATTGTCCATAGTCTTTCTGGTATTGTAATATTGCGTTTATCTGAAAATCACTTAATAGTTGTAATTTTTCAAGATCGGTTTTTGTTGCAGTATTTATATTTAAAGGTTCATTTAAGTAGAATGTTAAATCTTCATACAATGTTGTGTAATCTAACTCTCTGTCTGTGTTTGAAGCAATTTCTTCAATAAATTTTTCGATAATTTCTTCACTTGATCCTGCTTGTTGTTGCTGAGAAAAAGTAGTAACAGCTATTGAAAATGAAATTAATATTAGAAAAAATAGCTTCATTTTCTATTAATTTGTTAAACGCTGTGTTGAATTTTTTCCTAACTCGAAACTAAATCCAATATGAGGTGATATACCCAAAACTTGATGTGATGAAAATGAAATATCTGCCTTTATTCTTTTATAAACATAGCCAATACCTAAGCTCATTTGATTTGGGTTACTTGTTACACCTGCTCTTATATATAAGTTTTCTAAAAATCTGTATTCCATTCCAACTTTATATATTGGATTATATTGAAGTTCTTTTTCTGCTTCAACAGTACATAAAACTTTTTCGGAAAATTCGTAAGCTATTCCAAAAGTTATGGTTGTTGGTATTCGTTCATCGTTATAAGCTGCTATTTTTGATCTGCTTAAATTATAAATATGCCCACCAATGTAAAGATGTTTTATTGGTTGAGCCAATAGGCCAAGTTCTGCAATAAAAGTTCCTTTATTTCCGTATTCTTCAGCATAAAATGTGTTTAAGTAATTAAATTTTACTCCGAGTGAGAATTTTTTACCTAATGATTTTGCAAATGCAAGTCCGACTCTGCTTTCATTATATTTTGAATATCCGAATTGCATTAAGTCAATTGCAAAAACTCCTGAAGATGTAGGATAAGCAAAAGCTCCGGCTTTTAAACCAAGTTCTTTTAAAGCAAATTTATTTTCGTAAAATAACCCAAAACTTGGTTTAGTAAGGAAGGCTAATCCAGCTTGGTTATGGGTAACAGACCATAAGTCAGAAAATGCAACTCCGGCAGTTCCCATTCCGGCTTGTCTTGCACCCAATGGGTAACCTTCATTACCTGCAAGAATATTTTGACAGGAAATAAAAAACATTAAAGCAATGGTAATCTGGAATTTAAATTTCCACATATTAGTTTACCTTATATTCAAATTTATACTGTTCCAATTCTTTGTTTGCTTTTACA
Source organism: Bacteroidia bacterium (assembly GCA_016218155.1). Taxonomy (NCBI): domain Bacteria; kingdom Pseudomonadati; phylum Bacteroidota; class Bacteroidia; species Bacteroidia bacterium. Next base: position 65,952 of record JACREQ010000108.1, on the reverse strand, counting down.
ACTTTTCCTGCTAATCCGGCTTTATATTTTTTTGATTTTTCAAATAATTCTACATTTCCAGTAGAAAGAATTTGAATTGCAAGAATTGCAGCATTTAATGCAGCATCTAAACCAACAGTTGCAACCGGGATTCCCGGAGGCATTTGTAAAATAGATAATATGCTATCCCAACCGTCAATTGAAATTGAACTACGACAAGGAACTCCGATTACAGGAAGTGGGGTAGAAGCTGCAATTACACCAGGTAAATGAGCTGCTCCACCAGCACCGGCAATTATAACTCTAATTCCTTTGTCATATGCATTTGATGCAAATTCTTCAACTAACTGAGGAGTTCTGTGAGCCGATAATGCATTTACTTCAAATGGAATTTGGAAATCATTTAAAAGTTTGGCTGCTTGTTCCATTACAGGCCAATCAGAAGTACTTCCCATTATTATACTAACTAACGGTTTCATCTTTTTATGAAATTTATAATTATCTGTAAAAATAGCTTTATTTGGTCGATTTTTAAAACTTGAATTCTAAAATGATTTTTTTATTTAAAAATTTTGTCATTTTTATTAACTTTCCAACTTTAAAAATTATGTATGAAGAAAATCAAAATACTTGATAAAGAGTTTGAAGTCTCAATTAAGGAAAATGAAATTCAAAGTGCAGTTAGTAAAATTGCAGTTCAGTTAAATAATGACTTAAAAGATAAAGAAGTTATTTTTATTGGTATTCTTAATGGTTCTTTTATGTTTGCTTCCGATTTATTTAAGCAAATTACTCTTGATTGTAGAATAACTTTTGTGAAAGTAGCTTCTTATCAAGGAACAATTTCTACCGGAACAGTAAAAAGTTTAATAGGAATAAATGAAAATATTAAAGGAAAGGTAGTCGTTGTATTAGAAGATATTATTGATTCTGGCGAAACTTTAGAAAATATAATTTGTCAGCTAAAAGGATATGAACCAGAGCAGATTCTTATTGCCACTTTTCTTTTTAAACCAAAAGCATTTAAAAAGGACTATAAAATAAATTACATTGCAATTGAAATTCCAAACGATTTTATTGTTGGATATGGTTTGGATTATGATGGTTTTGGAAGAAATTTACCCGAAATTTACACACTAGTAAAATAAATTAATTATGCTGAATATTGTTTTATTTGGACCTCCGGGTTCTGGAAAAGGTACTCAATCTGAGCGTTTAATTAAAGATTATCAGTTAATTCATCTTTCAACTGGTGATATATTAAGAACTGAAATTGCTGCACAGTCACAACTTGGTATCGAAGCACAAAAAAAAATGGATAAGGGTGAGTTAGTTCCTGATAGTGTTGTGATAAGCATGATTAGTGGAATTATTGAAAAAAACAGTAATGCCAAAGGTTTTATTTTTGATGGATTTCCTCGTACTCAGGCACAAGCTGAAGCATTAGACGAAATGTTGGCAATTCATTTTACTAAAGTAGATTTATTATTAATGCTTGATGTTGATGAAGAAGTTCTTAAAAAAAGACTTGTTTTAAGAGGTGAAAAATCAGGTAGAGGTGATGATGTGAACATTGATATTATAACAAATAGAATAAATGTTTACCGATCTCAAACAAAACCTGTGTCTAAATATTATAAGAAACAAGGAAAATCATTTCCTATTAACGGAATGCAAACTGAAGAAGAAGTCTATTCAGACATTGTACATGTAATGGGTAAGTTTGTTAAGTAACACAAATATTTTGTCATACTGAACGTAGTGAAGTATCTATTTTGACGAAATATTTTTCATATTTGAAAGCAATTTATAACAAAGAATAAAAGTGTCAGAAAATAATTTTATAGATTATGTAAAAATTTGTACCCGTTCCGGTAAAGGTGGATCGGGATCGCGACATTTTTATCGTGATAAGAGAACCATGAAAGGTGGTCCTGATGGTGGCGATGGTGGTAGAGGCGGACATATAATTCTTGAAGGAAACAGTCAGATGTGGACGTTGTTACATTTACGTTACAAAAGACACATTTATGCAGAAAATGGTGCGTCGGGAAGCGGTAAAACTTCCACTGGTGCCGAAGGTGAAGATGTAATAGTTCAGGTACCGCTTGGTACAGTTGCAAAAGATGCAGAAACAAATGAAATAATTGCAGAAATAACAAAGCACGGAGAAAGAATTATTCTTCGTAAAGGTGGTAGAGGTGGTTTAGGCAATTCACATTTTAAATCGTCAACTCATCAGACTCCGCGCTATGCACAACCTGGTGAGCCCGGAAGCGAAGGTTGGAATATTTTAGAATTAAAAATTCTTGCAGATGTTGGTTTGGTTGGTTTCCCCAATGCAGGAAAAAGTACTTTATTGTCGGTTGTTTCAGCTGCAAAACCTGAAATTGCAGATTATCCTTTTACCACTTTAGTTCCAAATATTGGTATTGTAAATTACAGAGATTATCAGTCATTTATTATGGCAGATATCCCTGGTATTATCGAAGGTGCATCCGAAGGAAAAGGATTAGGATTAAGATTTTTACGCCATATCGAAAGAAATTCTATATTGTTATTTCTGGTTCCTGCAGACAGCAAGGATATAATGAAAGAATATAAAATTCTATTAAGCGAAATTGAAAAATATAATCCTGAACTTTTAACAAAGAAAAGAATATTAAGTATTTCAAAGTCAGATTTACTCGACAAAGAATTAAAAAAGGAAATCAAAAAGGAAATTAAAAAGATTGATGTGCCATATTTGTTCTTTTCTTCTGCAATTGGAGAGGGACTCACCGAATTAAAAGACGAAATATGGAAAATGCTTGCTTGATTTTAAAATAAAAACTTTATAATTAACGTGAGTTCGAAATAAGAAAACGATGTTAGTTCGGCGCGGCGAAGAGTGAAATTCTGAAAGAATTTCGTATCGAAAACTAGTCGTTTTGTTCATTTCGATACAAATTTTCTTCGAAAATTCACTCAATATAACAAAACTTTGTATTCTATTATTTTATTTCGAACTCACGTTAATTAAGTAAATTCCTAAATTCCAATATCCTTAAATTTCTACAACTGTCAAATTGTCGTACTAATATATATGGCAGAAATTTTGTAAAATTGCATCCCAAATAAAAAATTGCAAAAATGGGAGATTTAAACGAAGACAAAGTGCAGGAAGATGTTCAGCAGGAAGCTAATCAGGAGATTAACCCAGAGGTAACTGCTGAAGATAAAGCTACTACTTTTGAAACCGAATCAATTCCGGTTGTTGAAGAAAATAAAAAATCTAAAAAGAAGAATATTTTCAGAAAAGACAAACCTGATAATAACGAGGAGATTGTAAAGCTTAAAATGACTATTGCTGAGTTAAATGATAAGCTTTTACGTAATGCAGCTGAATTCGACAATTATAAAAAACGCACTTTAAAAGAGAAATCTGATTTGCTTAAATATGGAAGTGAAGTGGTTTTGTCAGGTGTTTTATCTGTAATTGATGATTTTGATCGTGCTCATAAATCAATTAGTGAATCAAATGATATTGAGGCAGTAAAGACTGGGATAAATCTTATTTATTCTAAGTTTAATGAATTTGTAATGCAGCAAGGTGTAAAAGAAATTATTGCAAATAATGTAGAATTCAATACTGATTTGCATGAGGCTGTTACACGTTTTCCAGCACCATCTGAAGAAATGAAAGGTAAAGTAATTGATGTAATTCAAAAAGGATATACTCTAAATGATAAAGTGATACGCTTTGCAAAAGTTGTTGTAGGCGAATAAAAAAAATATCAATGGCGAAAAGAGACTACTATGAAATTCTTGAAGTGTCAAAAAATGCTTCAAAGGAAGAATTAAAAAAAGCATATAGAAAAAAAGCATTGCAATTTCATCCTGATAGAAATCCGGGTGACAAATCTGCAGAAGATAAATTTAAAGAAGCAGCTGAAGCGTATGATGTTTTAGGTGATGATAATAAACGGAGTCGTTACGATCAGTTCGGACATGCAGGTGTAAGCGGACCACAAGGTGGTGGCGGTGGATATGGTGGTGGTTTTGATATGGAAGACATCTTCAGCCGTTTTGGTGATATTTTCTCAGATTTTGGTTTTGGTGGCTTTGGCGGTGGATTTGGGTCACGTGGTGGAGGCAGAAATGTTCGTAAAGGCACAAATCTTAGGGTAAAAGTAAAACTTAGTTTAAATGAAATTTCTGATGGTGTAGAGAAAAAAATAAAAGTAAGAAAATTAGTTGCATGCAAAACCTGTAGTGGCTCAGGGGCAAAAGATAATTCCTCATTTCATACATGTTCATCTTGTAAGGGAAGTGGATATGTAACTAGAGTACAGCGTACAATTTTAGGCAATATGCAGTCTTCTGCACCTTGTTCTGCTTGCTCTGGTGAAGGAAAAATTATTGTTAACAAATGTCCTAAATGTTCAGGTGAAGGTGTTGCAAACGAAGAAGAAATAATTACATTAAATATTCCGGCAGGTGTTGCAGATGGTATGCAGCTTTCTGTTAGTGGCAGAGGGAACGCAGCAAGAAGAGGTGGAGTTAATGGTGATTTAATTGTACTTGTTGAAGAAGAAAAACATCCAGATTTTATCAGAGATGAAAATAACCTTATTTACGATTTGTTAATTTCTATTCCCGATGCAATAACCGGTGCTCCTGTTGAGATTCCTACTCTTGATGGAAGAGTTAAAGTAAAAGTTGAACCGGGAACACCTTCAGGCAAGTTGTTAAAATTGCGTGGTAAAGGTTTGCCTGATGTTAATGGTTACAGGCGTGGTGATTTAATAGTAAGAATCCTTATTTATATTCCTTCGTCAGTTTCAAAAGATGAAAGAAAAATTCTTGAAAAATTAAACGAATCAGATAATTTTAATCCTGAAGTTGCAAAAAAGGATAAATCTTTTTTTGATAGATTTAGAAACTATTTTGATTAATGTTTATTTCTGTTATTTGTTAATATGTTGATGTATCTTTAATAAAAGCTTATCTTTTATTATCGGTTTAGATATATAAGCATTGCAACCACATTCTAAAATCTTCTTTTCATCTTCTGAGAAGGCAAAAGCTGTTTGAGCAATAATTGGAATTGTTTTATTTGTTTTTCTTATTTCAATAGTTGTTTTATAGCCATCTAAAACAGGCATCTTCATGTCCATTAATATAAGATCAATGTTTGAATTGTTTTTTAGAATTTCCAATGCAATTTTTCCGTTTTCGGCAGCAATAATATTAGCTTTTGTTGAAAGTAAAATACTTTGAATAAACAATGAACTTGTTTTATCATCTTCAACAATCAGAATGTTTTTATTTTCAAGGTCGAGTAATTTTATTACAGTAGATTCATTATTAATTATTATTTCTTTTTTTATGTTGTTTGGAAGAGAGAAATAAAAAGTTGAACCAGAATTTACCTCTGACTTAACCCACATTTTTCCACCAAGCAGTTCCACAAAAGCCTTTGAAATAGAAAGACCTAAACCAGAACCTTCATATCCTCTGGTGTATGATTCACTACCTTGTCTGAATCTTTCGAATATTAATTTTTGGTTTTCAATAGGAATTCCCATTCCTGTATCTTTTACATAAAATTCAATTTTATTGTTATTTAATTGGCAACCAATTACTATTGAGCCTGATTTTGTGAATTTTATTGCATTATTTATCAGGTTTGTAAATATTTGATTGAACTTTGTTAGATCTGTTTCAAAAATACAATCAGAATCCTGTAGTTCACTTTCAATTTTTAATGTTAGTCCATTCTCGCTTGCATGATTATTAAAAAAATTATATAATTCCTCAAGTGCTTTATTAATATTTATTTCATGAAAATATAAAGATATTTGCCCGGATTCTATTTTAGAGATATCTATTATGTCATTTATAGTGTTAAGCATTCTTTGACCACTTTGTTCAATGATTTCAATAAATGATTTCTGTTTTTCAACGGATAAATTATTTTCTTTAAGTAAACCGGCAAAACCTAAAATTCCATTCATTGGAGTACGAATTTCGTGACTCATATTAGCCAGAAAAGCAGATTTTAAACGATCGCTTTCTTCAGCTTTTTCTTTGGCTCTAATTAAATCAGATTCTTCTTGCTTACGCTTTGTTATATCTCTTACCACATGAATCATCCCTATAGCCTGAGAATTAATGTCTAACCTTGGTATTGCCCTTATTTCAAGAAAACGATCGAGATGTGGTTCATATAATTCGAAAATACCTGGTGTCCCATTTTTCATGCAGTCGCAACTCGGACAACCTTTAGGTGGGTTATATGTTCCGTGGTATAAAGAGTAACATTTTAATTTTAGTTGTTTTTCAAATTCCGGAATGTTTAACAATTCTTTCCCTGCTTTATTTACATGTATTATGTTATAATCATTATCATGAATAGTTATCATGTCTGTTATAGATTCAAAAGTGTCTTCCCAGTCTTTCTTTGACCTGTAGATAGCTTCTTCTGATAATTTACGCTCAGTAATATCTTTTACAATATGAGTAAAGGCATATACATTATTATTTATATCTAATATTGGAAATGCTGTAAGCTCAAATGTTCTTCCGTTTTTTGTGTATTCTGAAACTTCGGTTTGTTTGCTTTTAAATGAATTTGAACATGGACATTCTTTTATAGGTGAATTGTTATTATGAACCAATAAGCAGCATTTATTTCCTATAATATCATCTCTTTTTAATCCTAACATGTTAATACCTGCCTTGTTGATTTCTAGTATGTTATGGTCAGCTGTAAGCAACATTACTACGTCGTTAATTGCATCAAAAGTTGCTTTCCAGTTTTCAGATGCTTGTTCTAATGCCTTTTCAGCTATTTTTCGCTTAGTTATATCTGAAGTAATTCCTCTTATTTTTATTATTCTATATTGTTCATCGCGAATAAAAATCATAGATATTCTGGAATGAACAATAGTTTTATCTTTCCTGATTAAATCTACTTCAAGTTCGGCTTTATTTCTTAGTTTATCATATTGTTTTTTCATTAGGTTTATTTGTCCTTCTTGAAATTCGTCTTTAATTAATTTTGCCGATTCTGTAGTCATATAATCATCAAGAGACATTTTCATATGTTCTTCTGCTGTATATCCCAGATATTTAAAAACTGAAGCAGTTTCATAAATAAGTTTAAGATCTTCATTCATTATCCATAAAATGTCATCAGTATTTTCAACAATAAACTGATATTTGGCTTCGCTTTCTTTAAGTTCCTTTGTTTTTTCTTCATTTTTTGTTCTTTCTTTATCAAAACTCTTTTTAACTAAAATGGTGAGTACTCCAAATGATATTATTGCAAGAAATAGTCCCGTCCATTGATCAACAAATTGAGTTTTCTTATCTGGGTATGGAATTATTAAAGAAGGAAAGAAAATTTGAAATAATATCAATAAAGCAGAAATTAAAAGAATGAAAATAAATGTTGTCCAGTAATTTTTTTTAGAGCTGCAATAAATTAATGCAAAAATGCCTATATAAAAAAAGTTTGATGTTGAGCCTTCTATTCCTTGAAGTGTAAACCAATTATATAATAAAACAAAAGCTGTGACAATTTGAAATGGGATTTCTATAGGTTTTGTAATTTTTTTTACTGACGATAAATAAAATAGTACAGAATAGGCAATTCCACATATGCCAATTAAACAATTAAGAAAAAATGGAATATTATTAAAAATATTAATAGTAAAGCCAAAAAAACAAATTAATGCTCCAATAAACATTAAAATGTTTGATAATTTATTTTCAAGAATTAACTCATCTTGATTACCAAAAAGTAATAAGCTTATTTTATTATTTTTTTTGATCATTTCTTTTATAAAGTTATTAATATAATGTATTGAGAAATAGAAAAAAAAGGTCTGAAAGTTATATTGTTTAGCCTTTTACTTTTATAAATATATTATGTATTATTACGATTGTAAGAAAAAATAGTTGTTGTAAAACATATTTAATAGAGATGATACTTAGTTTTTTTGTTATCTGTTTTAAAATATGTACATTGTTAATTGTTTTTTTATTAGTTATTATGATAATTAATATTTAATCAGGTACTATAATGCTAATTAATTTATTTTTTTCTTATTTTTACAAATCAATTTTTAAAAATGGAAGAGAAAAAAGAACCAAAAGAAAATAAAAGAAGGGAGTTTCTTAAAACCCTGGGTATTATTGGTGCAGCTGGTGCAAGTGGAGCAATGGCACTATATTTTGGACAGCAATACGAAAAAATAAAATCCGGTAAAAAAGTCAGACTTTTAACAGTTGATAATAAAGTTGTGGAATTTGAAAACGGTGAACTAAAGGAATTTAAGGGCACAACTGAAGATTTTATTGCCAGAGGCAGAGAAGGACTGCCTGGTAAAAGCTGGGTAATGGTTATTGATCTTGCAAAATGTAGAAATGCTAGAAAATGTATTTCTGCCTGTCAGAATGCTCATCATTTAAAACCTGAACAGTATCATATTAACACACTGCAGATGCAGGATTCAGAAATGGCATCTCCTTATTTTATGCCTAAGCCATGTCAACATTGTGATAATCCGCCATGTGTTTCAGTTTGTCCCGTTGATGCAACATTTAAAAGAACTGATGGCCCGGTATTAATAGATAATGAGCGTTGTATTGGTTGTCGTTTTTGTATTGCTGCTTGTCCATATTCTGCCAGAATATTTAATTGGTTTGATCCTAAAGATGCAGAAAAATTTGCGAATGATCCTTACGATATAGAATTAAATGTTCCACAAAAAAGAGGCACTGTTTCAAAATGCTTATTTAGTGCAGATAGATTAAGGATAAATGAATTACCATATTGTGTTTCAAATTGTCCTAATGGTGTTTATTATTTTGGAGATAAAAATGAAGATGCTGTAACAAATGGTACAACAAAAGAAACTGTTAGATTAAGTACCTTACTTAAAGACAATGCAGCGTATCGGTTAATGGAAGAGTTAGGTCAGGAGCCAAGAGTATATTATCTTCCACCTAAAGACCGTCTTTTCCCATTTCCTGAAGAGGAAAATAAAAATAATCATGTGTAATTTATTTAATTAATTAAGAATGGACGAAAAAACAAAATCCGGAATAATACATGATTTACTGAAATCTGTAAAGTTAAATAATGGGTTTTATTTATGGATGGCATTTCTTACATGTAGCTTAGTTTTTTGCTTAACAGCGTATTATCAACAGTTAACAACAGGATTAGGTGTTACAGGGCTTAGGGACTATGTTTCCTGGGGAATGTATATTGCAAACTTTGTGTTCTTTGTTGCATCAAGTTTAATAGGAATGTTAATAAGTTCTGTATTAGGTTTAACAGGACAGAAATGGGTTACCCCTATAACAAGAATGGCAGAAATAATTGCATTTGCATTTGCTGCTGTTGCAGGTTTAGTTATAGTTTCTGATATGGGGCGCCCCGAAAGATTGTTGAATGTATTTATTTATGGTCGTTTTCAATCCCCAATATTATGGGATGTAACTGTTGTTACAACATATGTAATGATAAGTTTACTTTTATTTATTGTTCCAATGGTTCCTGATTTAGCAATTGCATACAAAACCAGAACTGATCTTCCAAAATGGCAGAGATTGCTATATAAATTATTGTCATTAAATTGGGTAGGTTCAAAAGAGCAAAAAGAATTATTACATAAAGCGGTCAGAATCCTTTTAATTTTGGTTATTCCTGTTGCTTTAGCTATACATACAGTTACTTCATGGTTATTTGCTGTAACCCCAAGAGCAGGATGGAACTCAACTATTTTTGGTCCTTACTTCGTAACCGGAGCATTTGTTACAGGTGTTGCATCTGTTATTATTGCAATGTATGTATTCAGAAAAATCTATAATTTAAAAGATTATATTAAAGATATTCACTTCGATAAAATTGGAAAACTTTTAGTTCTGGTTTCATTGGTTTATCTTTATTTTAATATAAATGAATTTTTAGTCCCTGGTTATAAAATGCCAAAGCACGAAGCAATAACATTGCACTCGTTATTTAATGGAGGACATGCAATAATGTTTTGGTTTGTTCAATTGGCAGGATTAGTTATTCCAATATTTTTACTTTTGTTAAAAAGATTTAGAAAACCTACACCATTATTAATTATTGGATTATTTGTTTTTGTAGGTGCATGGCTAAAAAGGTATTTAATTGTAATTCCTACTCAGGAACATCCATTTCTGCCGGTTCAGAATGTGCCTGATAGTTATACTTTCTATAAACCTACTTTTACTGAAATTTGTATAACACTTGCTTCATTTATACTAGTGTTAATTATTGTATCTGTGTTAGCAAAAGTATTTCCATTAATTCCAATTCAAGAAACTATTGATGAACAAAATAATAAAACTGAATCGCATGAAGAATAGTTTTATAATAATTGCTATTATAAGTTTGTTAGGAACATATGTTAAAGCTCAAACACCATGGGTTGTTCCTGACGATAAAAAAGGATTATTGGCTCCTGTTAAATTTAGTGATGAAACAAAAAAGTTAGGTCTGGAGGTTTATAATAAAACCTGTGTCTCATGTCATGGACATCCTGGACAACCTGATCAGGCAAAACTTGTACCTCTACCAAAAGATCCTGCTTCAAAAGAATATCAGGTAAATTTAGATGGTGAGCTTTTTTATAAGATAACTGAAGGTCGTGGATTAATGCCTTCTTTTAAAAAGATGCTTAAATCAGAAGAAATTTGGAATATTATTAGTTATGTTAGAACATTTAACAAAGAATATGTTCAGAAAGTTGGAAGTCAGGATTCAGCTTCTGCAATAAATGGTAAAATTTCTGCAAAACTCGAGTATGTAATTAAAGATAATAAGATAAATGTTAATTTAATACAGGAACTAAATAAAAAGCCTGTTTCTGGTGCTAAATTATCACTTTATGCAAAAAGAAATTTTGGCTGGTTACCACTAGATGAAGTAAGATCCTCGAATGTTTCGGGACAATTGACTTTTAAATACCCTAATGATTTGCCGGGCGATAAAGAAGGAAATGTAACTGTTAAAGTTAATATGGCAAATACTGATGGAACAGAACAAACAGTTATTGATACAATTATTAAAACAAATGTAAAGTGTAAACAATATAATATACTTGATGAGCGTGCAATGTGGAATATTCGTTCAATGGCTCCTGTGTGGCTTGTGTTAGCATATAGTGGTGCTGTGTTTGCTGCATGGGGAGTTATTTTTTATATATTATGGCTTTTGTTAAAAATTAGAAAAAGTGGAGCTAATGCTTTAGATTAATATGAATAAAATGAAAAAAATTATTTTTCTGATTTCAATTTTGTTTGCCTTTAGTGGCGTGAAAGCACAATTACTTGGACCAGGAAACGATACAATAGGTATTTCTGAACATTTAGACCAAACTGTTCCATTAGATTTAAAATTCTTTAATGAGGATAGCGTCTCAGTGTCACTTGGTCAGTTAATAAATAAGCCAACTGTTTTGTCATTTGTTTACTATGATTGCCCTGGTATTTGTACTTATTTACAAGAAGGTGTATCAGATTTAATAGCAAATTCTGATCTTGTTCTCGGTAAAGATTACGATGTGATAACAATTAGCTTTAATTACAGAGATAAGCCATCTGCTGCAATAATGAAGAAGGCTAACTTTACAACTAAAATACCTGTTGATAAAAGAAACTCATGGACATATTTAACTGGAGATAGTGCCTCTATTAATAGTATTTTAACTAGTGCAGGGTATAAAATAAAAATTGCAGGATTGGATTTTTCTCATCCTTCAGGAATTATAATTCTTAGTCCAAAAGGAAAAATAACACGTTATTTTTATGGCTTGACATATTTGCCTTTTGACTTTAAATTAGCAGTAATTGAGGCTCAACAAGGGCTTTCCAGACCTACTATTAACAAAATACTCGATTTTTGTTTTGCATACGATCAGGAGGGTAAAAAATATTCATTACAGGTAACTAAAGTTTCTGCAACTATAATTATATTTTTTGCAGTTATACTTTTTATTTTTTTAATAATAAAATCAAAAAGACGTAAAAAATAAGTAATATAATATGGAAGTTTCCGCAATTGACAATAGTTTCTTAAAACATGGAACCAAGTATAAAGGAATACTTGGTTGGCTAACATCTACCGATCACAAAAGAATTGGTTTGATGTATATGTATGCAATAATGATATTTTTTGTTGTAGGAGGATTACTGGGTGGTTTAATGAGGTTAGAATTATTCAGACCCGGACAGGATATTATGACTGCACAAACATATAATGCAGTATTTACTGTTCATGGTGTTATTATGATTTTTCTTGTAGTTATTCCTGGTCTGGCTGCAGTCTTTGGAAATATTTTAATGCCTATAATGATAGGTGCACGGGATGTTTCTTTTCCTAAGCTTAATTTATTTTCATTTTATATTTATGTTATCGGAGCTATTTTGGCAATACTTTCTCAATTTCTTGGAAAAGGCGCACCTGATACAGGATGGACCTTTTATGCGCCATATAGTACAGATACAAATACTAATGTAGTTGCTGCGGTTTTAGCAGCATTTGTACTAGGATTTTCATCAATTTTAACAGGACTGAATTTTATTGTAACAATTCACAGATTACGAGCACCAGGAATGACATGGTTTAAAATGCCATTATTCCCTTGGTCGTTATATGCAACAGCATGGATACAGCTTTTAGCAACACCAATTGTAGGTATAACATTATTAATGATTATTGCTGAAAGATGGTTTAAAATTGGTTTTTTTGATCCTAATCTTGGTGGTGATCCAATTTTATTTCAGCATTTGTTCTGGATTTATTCTCATCCTGCAGTTTATATTATGATTTTACCTGCAATGGGTGTTATTACTGAAATTATTCCAACTTTTAGTCAGAAAAAAGTATTCGGATATAAAGCAATTGTTTTTTCTTCTGTTGCAATTGCAGCAGTTGGCTATTTAGTATGGGGGCACCATATGTACACTGCCGGAATGAGTACAACTGCCAGATGGTTTTTTAGCTTGTTAACTTTTATTGTTGCTGTTCCCAGTGCAATTAAAGTGTTTAACTGGATTTCTACAATGTATAAAGGCTCTATTAACTTAAAGCCACCGTTTTATTTTACAATGGCTTTTGTTTTTAATTTTATGATTGGTGGTTTAACTGGTCTTGTATTGGGTTCTTTAGCAACAGATATTCATGTTCACGATACTGCTTTTGTTGTAGCTCATTTTCATTATATAATTTTTGGAGGAATGGGCTTTGCATTTCTTGCTGCTATTCATTATTGGTTTCCTAAAATATATGGAAGAATGTATAATAATAAACTGGCAAATACTTCTTGTGCATTTATATTTGGTGGATTTACTTTACTCTATTTTCCACAATTTATTATTGGAATGCAGGGAATGCCAAGAAGATATTTCGATTATTTGCCACAATATGAATGGGGGCAGGTGTTTTCTTTCTTTGGTGCAATAGTTTTAGCAATCGGTGTTATTATAATGCTATTTAATCTTTTTAAATCTGCTAGAAAAGGAGAAATTGCCGGTCCAAATCCTTGGGGAGGTAAAACTCTTGAGTGGACAATTGCATCACCTCCAACAGTTGAGAATTTTGAAGAAATTCCTGTTATTACTCAAGGTCCTTACGAATATAAATAAAATGTAATAATTTATAATGGAGAATAAAATTTCACATACAGAGCACCGGGATGATACTGCATCAAAAATGGGAATGTGGTTATTTATTTTTACAGAACTATTACTGTTTGGTGGTTTGTTTATTGTTTATGCAGTATATCGATCTAAATATTCCGAAGATTTTCATGTTGCAGCTAATCAGTTAAACACTTTTGTTGGAACAATAAATACGATAATTCTTTTAGTTAGTAGTATGACTGTTGCAATGTCGGTAACTGCATTAAGAACAGGAAATAAAAGTCTTACATTAAAGCTGTTGGCTACAACAATTTTCTTTGCTTTTCTATTCCTTGTCAACAAATATTTTGAGTGGGGTTTAAAAATTGATCACCATTTATATCCTGGCTCAGAATTAATGCTAACTTTAAAAAGGGGTGAGCTTTTGTTTTTTGGTTTATATTATTTTATGACAGGTTTGCATGCTTTACATATTATTGTAGGTATGATACTTTTAATTGTAATATACAGAAAAGTTCAAAATGGCAGATTAACAAAGGACGATAATGCATTGTTGGAAAATGGAGGACTTTATTGGCACCTTGTTGACTTAATATGGATATTCCTATTTCCGTTGTTATATTTAATTTCATAATTTATTTAATATGGAACAAGAACATCAACATATAACATCTTACAGAACATATGCGATAGTATTAACGGTATTGCTTTTTCTTACTGCGTTAACAGTATATGTAACCTGGTTCGATTTCGAGGCTCTTACAATTGTTGTAGCTATGGCAATTGCTTCTGTTAAGGTTACAATAGTTATAAGCTATTTTATGCATATTAAGCATGATAAACTAGTATTTAAGCTAATGGTAGGAGTTGTATTTCTACTGATACTTGTTATCTTTTTAATTTTGTTTTCTGATTATTTATTTAGATAAAACCATATAATATGTTATTACAGGTGGCATCAAATTTTGTAGAGGGCGTTGATAAAGCGTTCTTTATTATTATGGGAATAGGAGTGTTTTTTATTGTTGGTTTAACATCTCTGATGTTGATTTTTGTATTTAAATATAATAAGAAAAAACATCCACAGGCAGTTCAGGTAAAAGAAAGGACTATGCTTGAAGTGGTGTGGACTGTCATACCGCTAATAATTGTTGGTTTTATGTTTTATTATGGTTATATAGCTTTTATTCCTATGCGTGAAGCGCCAAAAGACGCACTGCAGATTACAGCTGTTGGAAAAATGTGGGAATGGAATTTTATATATGAAAATGGTAAGGAATCAAAAAAGCTTGTTGTTCCATTTAATAAAGCAGTAAATTTAAAATTAGTTTCTGTAGATGTTGTTCATAGTATATATATTCCAGCATACAGAATTAAGGAAGATATGGTAAAAGGTGAACCAAATTTCATGTGGTTTATTCCAACTCAGAAGGGCAGGTTTGATATCTTTTGTGCTGAGTACTGTGGTGTTCGCCATTCTTATATGTCATCAGAGGTAAATGTTATTGATGAAGATAAATTTAATTTGTGGTTATCCATAATAGAAAAGAAATCAAAAAAGGAAGAGTTGCCGGGATTTCTTGTTATTAAAAATAATGCCTGCACAGGTTGCCATTCATTAGATGGAACTAAACTTGTAGGTCCTTCTTTTAAGGGATTGTATGGAAGAGATGTAACTGTTGTTACAAATGATGTTGAAAGAAATGTAAAATCTGACGATGAATATATTAAAAACTCTATTTTAAATCCTGATAATGATGTTGTAAAAGGATATAATAAAGGATTGATGAAATCATATCAGTCCATTTTGAAAGAAGAAGAAATTCAACAGATAATAGAGTATTTTAAAACACCTGATGAAAAGTAATTTAATAATAGAATACTTAAAATTATCTAAGATATTTCTATCGTTAGCTGTTGCTTTTTCTGCATTTGTTGGTTATTCGCTTTCCCAAAATATTGATTTTAGTTCTTCAGTAATTCTCATTCTCGGTGTTTTTCTTATGTCGTCTGCAGCTTCTGCTATTAATCAGATTCAGGAAAGAAAAACTGATTTATTGATGAGAAGAACTGAGAACAGACCCATCCCGTCAAAAAAGATTTCAGTTAATTCTGCAATTGTGTTCAGTGTTATTTTAATAACAATAGGTTTTGGATTATTGTTAAATCTAAATATATACTGTGCATTATTGGGATTATTAAACGTTGTTATTTATAACTTAATCTATACTCCGTTAAAATATAAAAGTCAGTTTGGTTTAATAGCCGGTGGTCTGGTTGGTGCAATACCACCTGTTATTGGCTGGTCTGCTTCGGGTTTAGTGCTACTTCCATCAATTGTTTTTTTCTCTGTTTTTATGTTTTTATGGCAAATACCACATTTCTGGATATTGCTTGCAAAATATAAACAGGATTATGTTAATGCAAATATTAAAAGTATATTAGAATCAGTTGAACCAAATAATTTTAAGCTTTTATTGTTTATTTGGATATTGTCAACCTCTCTTCTTACATTTATGTTTCCTTATTTCGAAATAGTTTCAGGAATATTTGGAATACTATTGCTGGTTTTGATAAATGTTTTTGTGATAATGAGTTTTATTAAAATGCTTTTTTTTCAGAAAGAACAACAGCAGTTTAAATTTGCTAATATATCTGTTCAGGTATATCTTTTGGTCGTTTTCTTTTTAATAATAATTGAAAATTCCTTCTGATTAAAAATCATTGAATGGAACTTCTTCTTTTATAAATTCGAAAATAATAAGAGAATTTATTTTCTTCGCTAAAATGTTTTTCATCTTCAGTTAATTCCCATTCCTTTTCAGAAATCTCAGGAAAGAAAACATCTGCATCAAAGTCTTTATCAACCCAGGTTATGTAAAGAGTTTCTGCATGTGGCATAAATTGTTTATATACCGAACCACCTCCAATAATAAAGCATTCTTCTTTATTTTTACATATTTCAAGAATTTCCGGTATAGAATATACCATTGTGCAACCATTAATTATTTCACCAGCAACATCAGTCAAAATAATGTTTTCTCTGTTTGGTAGTGGCTTAAATGGGAGAGACTCATAAGTTTTTTTTCCCATAATAACAGGGTGTCCTGAAGTTATCTTTTTAAAATGTTTTAAGTCATCTGAAATATGCCATAGTAACTGGTTGTTTTTTCCAATAGCATAATTTGATGCTATTGCAACAATAATCGAAATATTTTTCATTTTAATGTAACCATTTTTTTAAATCATTAGTATGTCCAAATGCAACAAGAATATCATTTGCTTCAAAAATGTAATCGGGTGAAACAACACCTATAATTTCAGGTCTAATAACATTTTGCCCAACTATATTTTTAACTTCAATATCATGTTTTATTGTTAAAATATTGATATTGTATTTATGTCTTACATCGCATTCTCTTATTGATAATCCGATATATTTTTGAGGAATAACAGCTTCAACAATTGCAAAATCGTCAGATAAATCCAAATAATCAAGAACATTTGACATGTCGATTTTTTTAACAAAGCGTTCAGCAGAATCATCTTCGGGACTTAATATTTCCATTACGCCAATAGCTTCGAGTATAGTTCTGTGAATAGGTGAAATTGTTCTGCTGATAAGTCTTTTAACATTCATCTTTTTTAAGATTGCTGTTGTTAATATTGATGCTCCGAAATCTTCACCAATAGCAACAATAACAATATCACATTCCTGAACAGGGATAGTTTTTAATGCCTGTGTATCTGTGCAATCAAGCATTACTGCATATGTTATTTTATCTTTAACATTTTCAACTTTTTGCATCTGACTGTCAACACCAATAACCTCATGGCCCAATGCAGCGAGTTTTATTGCTACTGCAGAACCGAAATTTCCAAGACCGATAATTATTATCTTCATATTAGTTTATTATTATATTCTCTTCAGGATACTTATATCTGAGAGAATTTACTTTTCTGATAAATGCAACGAAAATTGTTAATGTGCCTACTCGTCCTAAAAACATTGTGAAAACTAAAACCCATTTACTTTCGGAAGTTAATGTTGGAGTAAGGTTATTACTTAGTCCAACTGTGCCAAAGGCAGAAAAACATTCGAATGCAATTGCTAAAGTTTTTTCACCTTTTTCGAATGACGAAACAAGTAAAATTGAAATACCTATTGCAAGCAAAGAAAGGACTATTGTTGCAAATGCTCTACGAACAGAATCGTCAGCAATTTCTCTACGGCTTACTTCAATTCTGTCTTTGCCTTTGGCAATGCTGAACACGTTTAATAAAGCAATTGCAAACGAACTTGTTTTTATACCACCCCCTGTACTTCCGGGAGATGCTCCAACCCACATCAGGAATATTGTTAGCAAAATGGTTGATGGTAAAATTGCACCATAATCAACCGTGTTGAAGCCTGCTGTACGAGGTGTTACAGAAAGGAAAAAAGCTTCAACAATTTTACCGCCAAGACTATGTTCTTTCAGAGTATTGTTATATTCTGTAAAAAAGAATGCAATTGTTCCAAAAATCAAAAGTATTAATGTTGTATATATTACAATTCTTGTATTAATATTAATAATATTTGGTTTATGTAAATATGATTTACTTCTTAATTTTCTAAATAAATTATGTGAATAATGTTTAGCTAGTTTGTAATAGTTTAATAAAATCGGGAAACCTATACCACCAAGAATAATTAAAAATGCAATAGTTAAATGTACTGGGTAATTAAAACGGAATCTTATGTCGTAAAGTCCTTGTGAAAGTGTTGAAAATCCGGCGTTACAAAATGCAGAAATACTATGAAAAATTGAATATCTTAAATTTGCTGCCTCATCAGGAAATACTGTCCTGTCTATATTAAAATAAATAATAATTGCACCAATTAATTCAATAACTAAAGTGAAAACTAATATTTTTAACAAGTTCTTAAAGATATCTGCCAGGGTATCATTGTTTATCATGTCTTTAATAAACATATTATTTCTGAATGAATCATTGCCCGAAAAAAATAGTCCGAAGAAACTGGTGAAGGTCATTACACCTAATCCTCCTAATTGAATAAGCATAAGGATAATCCCTTTTCCTAATGCAGTAAATGTATATTGTGTGTCAACAGAAGCTAAGCCGGTAACACATACTGCACTTGTTGAAGTAAATAGCGAGTCAATAAAGCTTATTCCGTTTGTAGTGGAGTTGGGTAATAACAATAGACCTGTTCCGATAATAATTATAAAAATAAAGCTTATAATAAATAAGAGTGCAGGATTAATTTTACTTAAAAATATAAATAAGCTTCGTTTCGATATTTCAATAATAAATATTGTTATTGTTATTAGATAAATGAAAATGTTTTTTTGTAGAAATGACAGTATTGACAGATTTTCTTTAAACCATTCTGAAAAAGTAAATCTCTCAAGTACCATTAATCCAAGCATAGTTATCAGAAGAAAATCAAATAATATAGCTTGCTTTTTTCTTTTTCGTTTAAAAAATAATTGAATAATCAGAAGAACTAAAAAAGTGGATGCCAGGAATTGAAAAAATGTTTCAAGGTTATTTTTTATATAATACTGAATATCAAAACCAAAATAGTAAATCATGCAGATTACCCCTAACAAGCTAAATAATAATAAAAGGGTTTCAGCAAGCTTTAAAATTAATTTCTTAAAATCGCCAAAAGTTTCATTAAAAAGGAGTAAATATTTTTTTGCTTTGGTCATGTTTTGACATTGTAGAACTCGGCAAAAATACCTTAAAAATATCTAAGGTAATCTATTAAAGTTAAAAATATTTTGTTATTTCTTAAATGTTGTAAGTAGCTCTCTTACTTCAAAAATAGTATAAAAAAAGTAACAGAAAAGAAAACTTAATGCACTTGCAATTGCAAATTCTGTTTGTGCAAATACTAATCCAACTAAAGCTCCAAGATTTATAAATAATTTTAATCCGGTGTACATCATGTATTTTGAAACAAATGACAATTCACGTTTTTCAACTGCTTTTATTAGTGAAATATGAAAGTACGTTACAAGTAAAAAGAAATATACTGGAACTAACATTACGTATACACTAAAATATTCTTTAAAGCTAAAATAAAGACCACCTGAGATTAACTCCAATATCCATGTAGCAATTATTATTCTGTTTAAAAATGGTTTTATTGGAATATTCATTTGTTTAATTTTATTACATCTTTTATTGCAAAATAAACAGCCAAAGCAACTGATATAACTGAAAGAGAAAGGGTGAAATAAGGAAATTTAGTGTCAGTCCATTTATCAAGCTGAAGTCCACCTAAACTTCCACCGGCAATGATAACCATCATTTGAATTGCCATAGAAGAATATCGTCCGAAGCTATTTAATTGCTTCTTTTTCTGCGATATTTTCTGGTCTTCCAATTCCATGATTAATATGGTTTCCTGCCATATTACAGGTTCCTGTAAATATAGCATTTGGTTCAATAGCCAATTTATTTGTTATTATATCGCCAGAAAATTTTGAAGATGCTTTTAAAGCTAAAAGTTCAGTAACTTTAATCTTTCCGTCAACTTTGCCCGAAATATCTGCATTGCGACAGGTAATTTCGCCACTGAATACACCGGTTGATCCTATAACAACTCTTCCTTTAGTGATAAGAGTGCCTTTTAAATTTCCATCTACTCTTATATCGCCTTCTCCTTGAATGTCACCGACAATAGTAGTTCCGTTACCAATAATATTTATGGAGTTTACCTGTACTTCGGGTTCATTATTTTTTGCCATAATCAGGATTTATTTTCAAATTTAATTAACAAAAATAGTAAATCGTATTCGTAAATCAACTTTACTAGCAGTAAATATTCTAATTTTATGCTTTTTTATAAAATGAATTAATATGGAATTACTTTTTCCAAAGAATTGGATAGATTATGAGTTAATAGACTCAGGATATTTTGAAAAACTTGAAAGATTTGGACAATATATTCTTATTCGACCAGAACCACAGGCTGTATGGGATAAGCATTTATCTAATCAGGATTGGGAATCCAGGGCACATGTAAAGTTTATTCCTCAATCGAGTAATTCCGGGGTATGGAAGAAATTTAAATCAATGCCCGATCAATGGAATATTAATTATAAGCTTGGAGATAAAACTTTAACATTCAGATTAGGTTTAACGTCATTTAAACATGTTGGTTTATTTCCCGAACAAGCTGTTAACTGGGATTTTATTTATGAAAGTATTAAAGCATTTTCTTCAAAAGAAATTAAAGTATTAAATCTTTTCGCATACACTGGGGCTTCTTCACTTGCTGCAAGTGCAGCCGGAGCTGTAACTACACATGTTGATAGTGTAAAGCAGGTTGTAAATTGGGCTAGAGATAATGGAACGGCTTCAGGACTGGAAAATATCAGATTGATAGTTGATGATGCAGTAAAATTTGTTAAACGTGAACTTAGAAGAGGTAGTAAATACCACGGTATTATTTTAGATCCTCCAGCATTCGGACATGGACCTGAAGGTGAAAACTGGAAACTCGAAAGAGATATAAATGGATTATTAAAAGAAGTAGCTCAGCTACTCGATCCTGTAGAGCATTTTTTGATTCTTAATACTTACTCTTTAGGATTTTCGTCGCTAATTGTTGAGAATCTTGCTAAGTGTACTTTTGCAGATCATAATTTAATTTCAACCGGAGAAATCTTTTTGCCAGATAAATTTGGAAAGAATCTGCCTCTTGGTGTTTTTGTAAAAGTTTTAAAAACAGCGAAATAGTTTTGTGAAGTTTTTTTTATTTTTCACAAACATTTAAATTCAAAATACCACAATAGTAAGTACCTTTGTGAATCTAATTTTTTACTTTATGAATAAAATATTTTTATTAGTTGTTGTAGTTTTTTTTATTGCTGCAAATGGTTTTTCACAAGAAAAAAAATATAAAGCATTATGTGTAGCTTTTTATAATCTCGAGAATTTATACGATACCGTAAACGATCCCAATAAAAATGATGAGGAGTTTCTTCCTGATGGAGGTAATAAATGGAATACAGAAAAATATAATAAAAAACTTGCAAACATGTCAACTGTTATAAGTCAGATTGGCGATGAAATTCAGGCTAAAGGTCCGGTTGTTTTGGGAGTAAGTGAGATTGAAAATATTAAAGTACTTCAGGATTTGGTTGCTTCGCCATTACTTGCACCTATGAATTATGGTATAGTTCAAATTGAAGGTCCCGATAAAAGGGGTGTTGACGTTGCTTTGCTTTATCAGAAACAACATTTTACTGTTACCTCTTCACGTTCTGTAACATTAAGCATAGTAGGTAAACCTGATTTTAAAACCCGTGACCAGTTAGTTGTTTCAGGATTATTGGATGGAGAACAAATGCATTTTATAGTAAATCACTGGCCTTCAAGAAGTGGTGGTGAAAAGAAAAGTGCACCATTAAGAAATGCTGCTGCCGATCTTTGTAAGAGTATAACAGATTCTATAATGAAGACTGATGCCAATGCTAAGATTGTAATTATGGGCGACTTAAATGATGATCCTTCAAATAAAAGTCTTACCGAGCATTTAAAGGTAAAAGGTGATGAGAAATTAACTCAACCTGGTGATCTTTATAATCCTATGTATAAAATGCATAAAGAAGGAGTTGGAAGTCTTGCATACAGAGATAACTGGAATATTTTCGATCAGATGATTGTTTCGCAGCCATTGTTATTAGAAGATAAATCTTCTTTAAGATTTTTAAAAGCAAGAGTTTTTAAGAAAAACTACATGGTTCAAAAAGATGGTGCTTTTGCTGGTTATCCGTTTAGAACTTTTGTTGCAGGTACATGGCAGGGTGGCTACAGCGATCACTTTCCTGTATATATTGTTCTGGTAAAAGAAAAATAAATATTGTAATTTGTTATGAATTCGTATAGCTTGCTATGAGCTGTGGTCGCAAACAATTACAGTTTTTCCGTCTATTATTTTAAAAAGTAATGTAAAGTATCCGTTAATATCTCCTTTTTCGCGGGTTAATGCCCATTTGCCAATAACAAAAGCAGAATTGTCAGAAAGTAGCTCTATTTTCACTATTTCAAATTTTAAATTACCCATTGACGATTTATCTGGATAAGATTTTTTGTAATTGTCTAAGGTTTTTTGCCAACCATATTGTATGCCGCTTTTCCCTATAAATTTTAAAGAATCGTTATTCCAGTATCCATTCATATAACTTACTAAATCGCCATTATTCCAGGCTTTCTCCTGATCCGCAAGTGTTAATCTTACTGATTTTTCGAAAATATCTTTTTGGCTAAATGTAATTAAAGGAACAAAAAAAATAAAAGCAAAAAATATGATGTTTAAATATTTGTATTTCATTGCATAAGAATTATAAAATGTATAATAAAAATTTTGCTTGAAATTAATTAAATTAATATTGCTAAGGTTATGATTAATTAACAATTATATCAAATTAATGGTTTACAGTTTAATGCAATAAATAAAATTAACTAATCTAATCTCATAATTGGTTATATAGCATCTTAATTTAAAAATTTAGTAGTTTTGTAATTCAAAACCGATATTAAATGATATTTGAAGAAATTGAAAGACAGATAAAGCTATATAAGCATCAAGGTAAAAGACTTTTTGCAACATCTTCATTTCAAACTCAAAGTGTAGTTCTTTTGCATATTATGAGTCAGATAGACAAGTCGATTCCTGTATATTTTATGAATACGGGCTACTTGTTTCCCGAGACTACTCAGTATAAAGATTTGTTGCAAAATAAGTTTGATCTAAATATAATTGACTTAAAACCAATTGTACCCAAAATTTTACAAAAAGATAATCAAGGTAATTTGCTTTTTACCAGTGATCCTGATTATTGTTGCTTTTTAAATAAGGTTCAGCCATTAGACGCTATTTTAGCAGAACACGATGTATGGATTA
Organism: Bacteroidia bacterium; assembly: GCA_016218155.1. Taxonomy (NCBI): domain Bacteria; kingdom Pseudomonadati; phylum Bacteroidota; class Bacteroidia; species Bacteroidia bacterium. The sequence goes on along the minus strand of JACREQ010000108.1, from coordinate 42,377 downwards.
ACGGTGTAAGAGCCGACCAGTCTAAAGTGCGTTCAGAGCTGTTTGTTGAAGATTTTGCACCACATAATGTAGTACGTTTTCATCCTATGTTAGACTGGACAAAGCAAATGATATATGCTTATATTAAAGAACATAATTTACCTCGTCATCCATTGGATGAACAAGGTTTTGTAAGTATAGGCTGCGAACCATGTACAAGAAAAATGGTAATTACAGATGATGAACGAATGGGGCGTTGGTTTGGAATGAATAAAACAGAGTGTGGTTTAAATACCGACTTAGTAGTAAAAAAATAAACCTAAAAAATAATGAGAGTATTAATAACAGGCGGTGCAGGATATATAGGAACTGAGTTAACCCGATTATTGGATCAGAATCCGGCTGTAAGCGAAATAATTATTTTTGATAATTTAAGCAGAAACAATTATAACATTTTTCTTCATTCAGGAATTAAAAGGGGTAAGGTGCGCTTTATTAAAGGAGAGATGCTTGATTCCAGAATGTTAAAACAAATTGTACAAACTGTGGATGTTATCTATCATCTTGCAGCAAGAGTTTCTACACCATTATCAAATGAGAGCTCGCATCTTTTTGAACAGGTTAATCATTGGGGAACTGCTGAACTTGTTTATGCAACCGAAGATAGTAATGTAAAACGCTTTATTTATTTAAGCAGTGCTTCTATTTATGGTGCACAGAATGACGAAATTGATATTAATACAATTCCCGATCCTAAAAGTTTTTACGGTATTTCTAAATATCGTGGCGAAAAACATGTAGAACGTTTAATGCCTAAAATGGATACTTATATTGTTAGAAGCAGCAATGTTTATGGCTATGGAATAAGTATGAGATTTGATGCTGTTATTAACCATTTTATGTTCGATGCTACTTTTACAAACAGAATAAGTATTCATGGTAACGGATTGCAGAGACGTTCATTTATACATATTGAAAAAGCTGCAAGCATTCTTGCTAATATGGTTGATGGTAATATTGACTCAGGGACATATAATCTTGTAGATAAAGTAATGACCATTTTAGAAATTGCAGGAAATATAAAAGATTTATATCCTAAACTTGAAATGATTTTTATAAATCAGCATATACAAATGCGCGAGCTTCTTGTTAAACGTGATGATCGTTTAATGAAGCTGCTAACTGCTCCCGATTTGTCATTTGAAGATGAATTGAAAATATTTATGGAGAAGTTTCATAATTCAAGTGCAATGTAATGCCCGATGTTTTTTAATTTCAGGTTTTATTCTATAATTTGTTTTAATTTATTCTATTTTATTTAAAATAGCTTTAGTAAATTTAGTTTTTTATTAAAAAATTATATGTTTCATAATCCTTATTTGAACGTTGTTTTAGTTCTGTAGCTCTCTATCTTTTTATAATAATTGCAAATTAGAATTTTTTAGTAAAAAGGAACTTTCTCAATTATCTGTAATTGATTTAGTTCTTGTTTTGCTTATAAGTAATGTAGTACAGAATGTTATTCTAGTGTCGTAAGGAAAGGTAAATTATAAAAATATGCGAAGTGAAAGAATTACTACAAGCGAGTTAAAGGAGGTGATACGTGAACATGGTGTACAGGGAATACATGAGTTAATCTGGCAATCCTCGAAGTAAACGGTACAATTAGTGTGCTTTCTGATAATTATAAAAAAAGATATGTGAAAAATGTTAGAACAAATAAGAATATCAGAGTTTAATAGATAAAAGGGTCTTTATTTTATAAATTACAATTATTAAATATGTAATATTCTGTATAGTATTAAAATTATTTAATAAACTTTAAAAATTGTTCTATTATTTTGTATCTGAAATTGTTATTTTTATATTTGAAATTGTTAATTGTAATCCATTTTATGTAAATCATATTTAAAGGATAATATTTATTTAAAAATTAAATTATGAAAAAATCAATTTTTACAATGTTGTTAGTAGTAATTACTACTATAGTATTTGGTCAGGGTAATGCTAATAATATAGAATTTAATTTTGGTTTTGAGAATACTGTATTTAAGAAAACACTTCCTGATAATTGGTTTCAGTGGGGAAACAATTATCAGTTAAGTATTGATAAAGCAACTAAGCATAGTGGTGAAAATTCTGTGCTTTTAAAACCATCTGAAAAAGCAAATTCAAAAGATTTTGGTTGTGTTGCATATAAAATACCGGCTGTATATGTAGGTAAAAAAATCGAGTTAAAAGCATATATGAAACTTCAGGAGGTTAAAGATGGTTCAATTGGCTTAATGCTTCGTATTGATGGATCTTCAGGTACATTGAAGTTTGATAATATGCAACAAAAAAATATTAATGGAACATCTGATTGGACATTGTATTCTGTGAAATTAGATTATCCACAAAACGCAAGAACTATATATATTGGTGCTATATTATCTGGCAGTGGGCAGCTTTGGGTAGATGATTTTGAAATTCTTATTGATGGAAAAAATATTAAAGATGCTAAACAAATAGAGTTAAAAACATTTCCTGCTGAAAAGGATAAAGAATTTGATAAAGGCTCCGGAATAGAATTAACAAATCTTACAAAAGAACAATTAAATGATCTTGATATATTAGGGAAAATATGGGGATTCTTAAAGTACTATCATCCTTCAGTTGCACAGGGAAATTATAACTGGGATTATGAATTATTCAGAATATTACCAAAAATAATTAACTGTAAAAATATAATTGACAGGGACAATATTTTAAACGAATGGATAAAAAGTCTTGGTACTTTCGAAGAAACAAATAATTCAATAGAGAATATTAAAGATATTAAAATTAAGCCCGATTTGGATTGGATTACAAAATCAAATCTTTCAACAGAATTAACAACACAACTTTTAAAAGTAAAAAATGCAAAACGAAAAGATGAAAATTACTATATCGGACTTATTGCCGGAGTTGGAAATCCTGAGTTTAAAAATGAGAATGCTTATAATTCTATGAAATATCCCGATGCGGGATTCAGGTTGTTATCATTGTTTCGTTATTGGAACATTATACAATATTATTTCCCTTACAAAAATTTAATAGAGGAAAATTGGACTGATGTTTTAAAAGAGTTTATACCAAAATATATTAATGCATCAAATGAAATTGAATACAAATATGCAGTATTGGAAATAATTGCAAGAGTTCATGATACGCATGCAAACATATGGGGAGAAGACGAGGCACTTAAAAATTACCGTGGAATTTATTATTCTACTTTGGAAATTAAATTTATAGAAAATAAAGCTGTTGTTGCAGGTTTTTATGATGAAGAGACAGGAAAAGAGTCGGGAATGTTATTGGGCGATATTATAACAAGCATTAATAATGTTCCTGTTGAAAAAATTGTACAAGATAAATTAAAATACACCCCTGCATCAAATTATCCCACGCAGTTAAGAGATATTGCTGAAGATTTATTACGAACAAATGATACAATATTAAATATTGAAATATTACGTAATGGAAAACCGGAGAAGAAAACTATTAAAACATATTCTTCTAACAAAGTAAATATTTATAGTAAATATAATAGCACTGATACTTGTTTTAAGCTAATAAATAAGGATATTGCTTATATTAATAACGGTTCACTTAAACAAGATTATTTGCCCGCAATATGGAAAGAAATAGAAAAAGCAAAAGGGCTGATTATTGATGACAGAAATTATCCTTCAGATTTTCCAATTTACGAGTTAAGTAATTATTTAATGCCTAAAAGGGTGCCATTTGTTAAATTTACAAACGGAAGCATAGAAATACCAGGACTTTTTACTTTTACAAAAACTTTAGATGCCGGAAAGAAAAATAAGAATTTCTTTAAAGGTAAAGTGGTTGTATTAGTAAATGAGATTTCACAAAGTTCTGCAGAGTACCATGCAATGGCATACAGGGTGTCGCCTGATGTCAAAGTAATTGGTTCTACAACTGCAGGAGCTGATGGTAATGTTTCGCAAATAAATATCCCCGGAGGTTTAAACACAATGATTAGTGGAATTGGAGTTTATTATCCTGATGGCAAAGAAACTCAAAGAGTAGGTATTGTTCCTGATATTGAAAGTAAACCAACAATTGAAGGAATTAAAAACAATAAAGATGAAGTTCTTGAAAGAGCGATAGAATATATTAATTCCGGGAAATAATTTAATTCTTTGCAAAATGTTTATCACCATTCTAATTTTTGCTACTCTTATTTTATTAGTAATTAGTTTTATGCAATCACCAGTATTTGGTAAATTGCCTTCAGGCGATAGACTAGAAAGAATTAAAAAATCGCCAAATTATAAAAATGGTGCATTTTATAACAAAAGTCATACTTCAATAAAAACAGAAGGTGACAGTTTCTTTAAAATAATTAAAGAATTTCTACTAACAAAGAACAGAAAGCCTAAAAGTGTTATGCCTACGGTTAAAACAGATTTGATGAATTTAAACCCCGAAGATAATATTCTGGTTTGGTTTGGGCATTCTTCGTATTTTATGCAGATTGGTGGCAAAAAGATTTTGTTCGACCCTGTTTTAAGTGGTTCGGTATCGCCGGTTCGTTTTACAAATAAGGCAATTAAAGGAACAGATCCGTATTCTACAGATGATATTCCCGAAATAGATTATCTTTTTATTTCTCACGATCATTGGGATCATCTAGATTATAATACTCTGGCAGGTTTAAAGCATAAGGTTAAAAATGTAATTTGCGGACTAGGTACCGGCGAACATATTGAACGTTGGGGGTATAACCCTGATATTATATATGAAAAAGACTGGGATGAAAAAATAGTTTTTGAAGATAACTTTATTGTACACACTGTTACATCCAGACATTTTTCGGGAAGAACTTTAAAACGTAACAAAACATTGTGGACATCATTTATTATCGAAACTCCACTCTTGAAAATATTTATGGGAAGTGATGGTGGTTACGATAAACATTTTGCAGATATAGGAAAAACTTTTGGTGCATTTGATTTGGCTATACTCGAAAATGGTCAGTACAATAAGAATTGGAGGCATATTCACATGTTGCCAGAAGAAGTTATAAAGGCGGCAAAAGATTTAAATGCAAAACGAATATTACCAATACATTCGTGTAAATTTATTCTTGCTATACATTTATGGGCCGAGCCATTAAAGGCAATTTCAGAACTAAATAAAAAAGAAAACCTGAATATTATTACACCTTTAATCGGCGAACAGGTTAATCTGTCAGATAATTCACAAAAGTTTTCTAACTGGTGGGAGAGTGTGAAATAATTTTTTCTCTTAGGTTGTTTCATGCGTGCACGCATGAAAGAGTGATGTGATTTTTATTTGTTTTTGAAAATGTAATTCTTTATATTTGATGGTATGTAGTTGTAATTGTTTAAATTATTTAAAGAAGTAATGGTTATTAGTAATAAGGAATCTTTTGCAATTAAATTATCTATTTATGGTTCCATAATAATGGCTGTTACGGGTATTTTGGCTTCGTTATTTGGTAACTCAATTTCATTGTTATTTGATGCACTTTATACATTAATAGCAATGACAATTTCAATAGTAGGGTTACGTATTTCGAAATTATTGAAAATACAACACAGTTTAAAGTATAATTTTGGATACTATTCTTTTGAGCCGTTATTTGTATTAATTAACGGTTTGTTATTAATGGGATTAGCTGTATCGTTATTTGTTTCTTCAATTCAATCAATTTTTAATGGAGGTAGAATAATTGAACTGGCTGTTGTTACTGAATATTTAATTTTTTCGGTTTTAGTATGCAGTAGTTTAACATTTATGTTAAGGTATTTTGCTAAAAAAACAAAATCTGAAATACTTTATACAGAATCAGTTAACTGGATGCTTGATGCTCTTATAAGTGTTGTTGTTTTAATAGTTTTTTTAATGTCGATATGGTTAAAGCAAACTCAGTACAGCTATCTGATCCCATATTTAGATCCGGGAATAACAATTATTCTTATACTTTTCTTTGTTTATCAGCCAATAAAATTAATAAAATCAGGAGTTTCTGATTTGCTGCTAACAGCACCCCCCGAAAAATTTACAGAAGAGATAAAAGAAAAACTTCTAAACAATAAACAAAAGTTTGGATTTAAAGAATTAAAAATTAATGCTGCAAAAATTGGTAGAACAACGTGCATTGAAGTTATCTGTTTTTACGATAAAAATTTTGAGATTAAATCAATTGAAACAATCGACAATATAAAAAATCAGATAAAAGTTGAGGTCGAAAGTTATTCTCAAAATTTTGAGGTCAGAGTTTCGTTAAGCAGCATTAATGAATAATAAGTTTAGATATATTACTTCATGTAAAATTGCGAGTTACAATTTGTTTTTTTTTCACTTGCATGATGTGGTGAGAGCTAAGAAAATATCTGAAATATTGCTATATATTTATTTTTAATTGTGTTATTATTTATATTTGAAAGTAATTCTTATAAGTATTTATAATCACTAGAAATAATAAAAGATACTGTTAGCGATGTGTTAGGCACTAAAATAAAATGAAAAGACTTTTTTACATATTAATAATATTTTCAATTACTGTTTCTTTTACAACTGGTGACAACGAAATTGTATTAGAATTAAATGCTAAGAATATTTACAACAATGGATTTAACAATTTAAAACCGTTAAGTCATAAAAAAATACAATTACTGGCAACACAATTCGACAATGTGTCTGGTTGGGACAATGATAAATATATGTTTTTTTCTTATCCACTAGACACAGTTGGGAAAGACTATAGTTTAAAAAGAAAACAATATATAGACAAATTTATAAAAAGAACAAAATTCTTTAACTTTCCAATCAAATTTGCATCACAAAATCTCAATTGCTTTTTGACAACAATTACAGATTCTTCAGGAGTATTTTATAATCGTGGCTTGAAAGTTTTCTTTTATAATTGCAAAAATCCCAACACATCCCCTATTTTGATTTTAAGATTCGCAGATTCAAAAGATGGATTTACTAATTTCGAAATGGATTCCAATTGTGAATTCTATTCAAATCAAGAAATTGTTTCTATATCTATTTCAACTTTTGACATTTTAGACCAAATAATAGAAGGTGAAACTGAAAATAGCGTAACACCAGACACAGTAATTGTTAAAATGAAAATATCCGATAAAGCAATAATGGACATATTAAGTGAATATGACTCACGCTACAACAGACAAAAATAATTTCAGTGCCTAACACACGGTTAAAATTTAGCAGGCTGTTATGAGCAACTTGGACAATTTTAATATTAAATAAAATTCTTAGCAGTTTGACCCCGAAGGGGCAAGCACAACTGCAAGTAAAAGCTTGCCAAATTCAACAGCAAACCGTTAGGTGCAATTATTCAAATATTCCAAGTTTGGTTAATGATTTTGAAAAATTAAATAATATTTGTAAATTGTATTTTATTATTTAAATTAAAAAGTAGAAAGAGAATTCCAAATTAAATGGACATTAATTCAATTATTTTAACCCATTATAAATTATTAGGCAACTAAATTCAAGTCATTATTGTCTTAGCAATATAATAAAGTATATAACTATGAAAACATTAAAAAAGATTTGCTTAAAATTTTATTTTATATTATTTATCATTTTAACAAATATTTCAATTGGAAAATCACAATCTTGGTATTCTATAAGTGGTGTAATTGATAGTTCTGTGACATTTATAAAAGAATTTAACAATAGATTATATTTATTCGGAAATTTTGATAGTATTGGAAATTTACCAGCAAAAAATTTAGCAAGTTGGGATGGAAATAGTTTTACACCATTAAATATGACAATTAATGGTACCATATCTAAAGGAGTAATATTAAATAACAAACTAATCGTTATTGGAAATTTTACTACAATTAATGGAATTGTTGTTAACAGAATTGCTCAAATGGACACCTCTGGAAATTGGGTGCCTTTAGGAAATGGCTTTGATGCTATTGCCAGAGATATAACAATTTATAATAATGAAATTTATGCTGTTGGCTATTTTAAAATAAATGGCAATGCTTATTATGCTGCAAAATGGGATGGAATTAACTGGCTTGGCATTGGTAATATTATTACACCAATTGGTACAATAATGGCAATTGAAGTTTTTAATAACGAGTTATATATTGGTGGATATTCAGAGTTTAGAAAATGGACTGGTTTTAGTTGGGTTGTTGTAGGAGGCGGTATGATACCAGACTTTTATGGAGGTGATAATATTTGGTCGCTTCATGCATATGGCAGTTATTTATATGTTGGAGGTCAATTTGCCGGAGGTGGTTCTATAAACTCATATGGTTTCATTAAATGGGATGGTAATAATTGGTCGGCACCCGGATTTTCCAGTTTTGATTTCGCGTCACGTGTATTGGGGTATAATGGAAAATTATATATGCAAGGATCTTGTATGCAAATTATCTGTAACCAGGCAGCAATTTGGAATGGAACTAATGCTGTAACATATAACTTTACTTCATATTCAAATTTCACCACATTTAATGGCGATTTATATATTAGTTGTGCATTAAATGGCAATCCAGTAACCTTAAAGAAATTATGTACAATGAATGATTGTTCATTGATTACTGGTTCCATTTATAATGATGAGAATTCAAATTGTATTTTTGATAGCAATGATACGCTCCTTACTAATCGGATTATCGAAATAACTCCTGGACCATATTATTCATATGCTGATTCTAACGGAAATTATTCAACTCTTATTCCTCCGGGAACATATAATGTGAAATGTGTGCCACAACTTTATTGGGACATAAATTGTCCTAACAATATTACAAACAGTTATGATATTAATGTACTTTCGGGTAGTGCTGGAAATTATAATTTCGGATGGAATCCTAATCAGATTGTTCAGGATTTACAGATTAATATTGCAGCAAATACACCTCATCCGGGATTTATATATAATGTAGCAATCCAATATAAAAATGTTGGAACATTTCCAATGAATGGAAATATTGAGCTAACATATGACCCAGTTTTAACATTTGTTTCAAGCATTCCGTTATTAAATAGCCAAACTAGTAATGTTCTTTCATGGAACTTTACAAATCTTCAATATGACGAGCAACATACTATTCATATCTCCTTTCAGGTTCCTGCATTACCAAGTTTAATTAATAGCCAGTTAGTTTTATATACTTCTATTAATCCAATTGTTGGAGATGAAACACCTATAAATAATGTTGATTCTGTTGTAAGTATAGTTTCTGGTTCATTTGACCCAAATTTCAAAGAAGTATTTCCTATAGGTTACGGAAGCTTAGGAGATATTCTACTAAATGACTCAGTTCTTAAATATACAATTCATTTTCAAAATACTGGAAATGATACGGCAAAAACCGTAATTATACAAGATACTATTTCGGATTATCTTGATATTTCTACGATATTTCCAAATGCAGCAAGTCATCCTTATGAGTTTAATTTAAGTGGGCAAAATATAGCTACTTGGAAATTCCGTAACATTAATCTACCAGATAGTACAACTAATCCAATACAAAGTCAGGGCTTTTTATCTTATACAATTAAACAAAATGAATCAAATAGCGAAGGCATTATAATTAGAAATAAAGCACAAATATATTTTGATTTTAATCCAGCTATTGCAACAAACTCAACGGTTAATCGTGTTGTTAGTACTTTAGGAATTAAAACAAATAAAACAAATAATAACATTACTATTTTCCCGAACCCAAGTAATGGGGTATTTAATATTAAATTCAATGAAATTAAAAGTGACGAAAACTATACTATTCTGATTTCAGATGTAGATGGTAAGCAATTATTTAAAAAAGTGATTACTGATCTTACAAATATCACTACAGTTAATTTGGCAAATCAGACTAAAGGAGTTTATATATTGAAAGTAATTGACTCAAGTAATATTTATGTAAAAAAAATAATTAGACAATAATAAAACTAGCCCATAACACACGATTAAAATTTAGCAAGCTGTTCCGAAGCTTCAGGATGGGCAATACGCCGTGTTAGAGACTAAATAACAAAGTTCAAATATTTTACTTAAATGTTTCTAAACCATCTTTAAAAGTCTTGTATTTAAGGCTTGGTAATATATCTTCTTTCATTCGTTTAGTGTCGCCATAATATGATACCATGCCAATTTTTATAAAGTCGCGGGTTAGGAGAGAGCGGGTTCCGAAAATATAAGAATACTTTTCGCAACAATTGGCAAAAAGCATTATAAGCCATACTGGCATATTGTGCCAGGGTTTTTTATGCCCCCAATACGGACAGGCAACTTCAAAATAATCCTGTAATGTTTGCACGCCATCATCACCTAAATGGTAAATGCCTTTTATATTTTGTTTTATAATTGCATTTTCAAATGCAGTAAGAAAATCCTGAGTTGAAATAAAATGTACCCATGTAGGCTTTCTCCATATTCCAAGTACCCAGTATTTTGCCAGTATTTTTGCAACATCCATCATTAGTATTCCTTTTCCGTAAACCATTCCCAATCGTAATGATACAGCTTCAAAGGTATTGTTTTCAGCTTTGCTGAACATGTATTTTTCTTCTTCGAGTCGTGTACGTGCATGCGCTGAACTCGGCTTTGCATCTAGTTTTCCAGTAGCAGGTTTGTCGGGGAAAGATTCACCTTCAACATGCGGAAAACTGCAAAGTATAATACGTTTTACATTTTGTTCTACTGCAGCATCAACTAAGTTTTTAAAGTACTCGGTGTTTGTAATGGGTAAGAACTTATCGGGATTTGGTTTAAACAAAATACCTGCAAAATGTACTATAACATCAATATTGTTAAAAACATTATTCAGAGATTCCTTTTTTGAAAGGTCAGCTTTAATAATTTTAATGTCCTCATTTTTTAATTCTGGAGCAACATCTTTTTTATGAATCATTAAATGAAGATTAACAAGAGGGTTGGGTTTTAAATGTTTTGCAAGTATTCCGCCAAGATTACCAGCAGCACCGGTTATGAGTACATTTATTTTATTATTCATTTTATTTATTGCTCATTTTGTATGATATAAAAATAATAAATTCTTAAACATATTGTCATATTTAGATTAAAATATAATTATACTTATGCTACTTCGAGTAACGAAGTGTATCGAGAAGTACGGGTTTTGTAGTTTTTGTAGTTCTCGATTACACTCGAACTAGCATTTAGGAGAGTGCTTCTTCGAGTAGTGCAGCGTATCGAGAAGTGCGGGTTTTGTAGTTCTCGATAAACTCTCCGCCGCGGTGGACAAGCATTTCAATTTTGTAAAATAAACCCAATTGCTTCTTCGAGTAGTGAAACGTATCGAGAAGTGCGGGTTTTGTAGTTCTCGATAAACTCTCCGCTGCGGTAGACTAGCATTTAATAGTTGTGTATAGAAAAACCCATTTGCTTCTTCGAGTAGCGCAGCGTATCGAGAAGTGCGGGTTATGTAGTTTCTGTAGTTCTCGATTACACCTGCCTACTGTCAGGCAGGCTCGAATTAGCATTTAGGATAGCATCGCCGTCAGGTCTTTCGACCTGACTGTATAAAATTACAATGCGTTCAATATTGCAGTTAAATTGGCATCAGAAATCTGAGTTAAAGTCACACTAACCTGATTTGATGTGCTTATAGTAGTTTCGCTATAATAGTGGAATATCTCGTTATTACTATTCATTCCCATTAATATAATTTTAGCATTTTCGCCAACAGGAATTGCACCCGAAGTCTGATTATAAACCTGCATTAAACTTTTTGCATTTGGGAAATAAATAAATGTGCTAACATTTTGCAAATTATCAGTTGTTGAAGTAAAACTATAATTTGTTGTTGTAGTCGAAACTGCAGCAGGTTTTCCGCAGGCAGTCCAGCCAAGAGTTGCAATCTGCCCGGTATAACCATAAGAAGTTGTATTGTAGTTTCCAGCAGGGTTAGGCGACCAGTCTATAAAAGATGAACTTTGAACTCCGTAATAAATCTTCATATTAGCTAATGGACTGGTGTTTGGCATTTCAATAGTCCATGTTTTAGTTGGACGTAATACCAATTCCTGTCCGTTTTTGAATGCTCTTATTCTTACTTCACCACCTGTTGTTAGTAAACTACCACCTGCAACAGTAGGCATCTGATAATATAACATATCCTTTGGAGTGTATAGCTCAATAAGCTTAACTGTATAAGGCCAATGAACACTATCGCCGTTTGGATACATCAATAAATCTTTAGCCGCATATATTTTTGTTCCCTGATTACCAACTATTGGTCCGGTGCCAGTTGAATCGATTGTAAATTCTTGTTCCTGTTGTTTTTTACTGTCGTAATAATTATTCATCGACTGGTAATCATTAAGCTGATCTTCTTCTTCCTTAGATTCAATGCGCTCTTTAGAACAGCTACTGATAAAAGTACTAATAAAACATAATGCTATCAGCATTAAACTTAAAAATTTGCTTTTTGATTTCATTTTGTTAGTTATTTATTGGTTATATGCAGGGCATGATACTGCTTTCTTCTTTTTTGAACGTCCGTTTTTTGTATTGCAATTAAAATAATACATAATTCCTAATCTCAGGTTTGCTTCTTTCCATTTAACATTATACCTTAATTCCATAAATGGTTTCCAGCATTTACCTTTCTTAAACCCAATTCCGCCTTCAGCTGCCCAGTTTGCAAATCTGGCTTTACTCATAGTTGAGCTTTCGTAATTTATCCATCCGTTAAAAGCTCCGTTAAGAACAGTGTACATTGTTAAATTTCCATAACTAGCAATATCAAGATGCCAGCTAACACCTGCATAAAATTCTGTTATTTTGTTAAAAGCCGGGTAATATGCAATTTGTGGTACAATTATTAATTTTTTTACCGGAACTTCGCCTCTTAAGCCGATACCGATGCTCTCTGTTTGGAAATTGTAAATTGCACATAACCCAATTCCTTTATTTTGTGAAAATAAATCGGAACTAAAGATTAGTAATGTTGCAATTACAATTGTTTTTAATATATTGTTATAATTAAACATCTAATTAGTTTTTCAAAAGGTTACGTGCATTTTCCAGTGCTGCTTCAGAAACTTCTTTTCCACTAAGCATTTTGGCAATTTCAGCTATTCTTTCATTTTTATTCAAAAGTCGGATATGTGTTTCTGAAGATTTACCTGAATGATCTTTGTAAACAAGATAATGATTTGTGCCACGCGAAGCAATCTGAGGTAAATGAGTAATAGAAATTACCTGAAGCTTTTTTGCCATATTCTGCATAATTTCGCTCATGTAAAATGCTATTTCACCACTAACCCCTGCGTCAATTTCATCAAAAATAATAGAAGGAATTTCGTTAGAATCTGCAACCAGTGATTTTATTGTTAACATTAAGCGCGAAAGTTCACCTCCCGATGCAACTTTAGAAATTTCCATCAATTCAACTTTCTTGTTTGCAGAAAACATAAACTTTACAATATCCTTTCCGGTTGAAGAAAATTCTGTATTGGCAGATAATTCAACTTTAAAATCAGCGTTAAGAATTCCTAATACCTTAAGCATAGGAATAACTTTCTTTTCTAAATCTTTAATTGATTTCTTGCGTTTTTCTGAAAGTTGTTTTGAAAGTTTGTCGAGTTGTGAATATTGTTTTTTTATACTTTCTTCAAGTTGTTTTAATTCTTCGTCAAGTTGTTCGGTAAATTGTATTTTATTCCTGAAATCTTCTCTTATGCTTATCAGTTCTGCTATAGTGTTAACTCTGTGTTTTTGTTGTAGGCTATAAATCTCATCAAGTCTCTCTAAAATTATTGATAGTCTGTTTGGATTGGCATCTATTTTCGATGAAGTATTTCCGATTTCTGAAGCAATGTCTTTTAAATCTATAATGTTATTATCTATTCTGTTTTTCCATTCAATAGCATCTGGATAGTTTTTTGAAAGATTTTCTAAAGTGTTTCTTAACTCTTTAAGTCTTGAAAGGATTGGAGTTTCGTCTTCTGATAATAGCCTTGTTGCAGTTTCAAAATTTTCAAGTATTTCTTCAAAATGGCTTAATAAATCTTTTTCTTTTTCAAGTTCATTTACTTCATCATCATGCAGATTTGCTTCTTCTAACTGTTTTAACTGAAACTGGAAATAATCATTATCAGCTGAATTTTTATTTGATTTTTCCTGTAAATCTTTTAGTTTTTTTTGTGAGTTAACAAAGGTCTCGAAATGCTTTTTGTAAGTCTCTAATGATTCCTTGTTGCCGGCTAATGCATCTAAAATTGATAGTTGGAAATTACCATTTGAAAGAAGCAAATTCTCATGTTGACTGTGAATGTCAACAAGCATTAAGCCAAGCTCTTTTATTATGTTAAGATTTACAGGTGTGTCATTTACAAAAGCTCGTGAATTGCCGTTAATAGCAATTTCTCTTCGTATTAAAAGAGTATCTGCAAAATCTAAATCATGTTCTTTAAAAAAGCTTTCAAGATTATAATCTGAAATTAAGAATGTGCCTTCAACAATACACTTTTTCTCTTTGTTTTTTAGTAAACTTAAATCTGCTCTTTGTCCAAGAATTAACGACAAGGCTCCCATCAGTATTGATTTTCCTGCACCGGTTTCGCCAGTGATTGTTGAAAAGCCAGGTTTAAAACCTATCTGAAGGTTGTCAATTAATGCGTAGTTCTGTATTAGTAAAGCTTGTAACACAAATTTTACTTTCCGTCAGGTGTGAGTATTTTCTGGTATTTTCCTGAATTTGTCGGATCAATTTCTTTTAGCAAATTGTTAACTCTGGTTCTTTCTTCGGGATATGAGTCAGAAAAAACATTTACAAACTCGTCTGATTTTGCATCCAGAACAACTTGCAGAAAAGTCATGAATTGACTAGGTTTTTCGCGAAATACTTTTTGTAATAATTTTAGATTCTCAGCAATAACAGCCCTTCCATCGGCAGCTTTTTCTGCCATTACATCTAATCCGTTTCTATGGTAATTGTAATAAAATTCTCTTACAGGACCGTATTTTGGGTTAAGAATATTTTCGATTAACCAATAGCGGTTTCTTTGACCTTCGAATGATTTCCATCCCTTTTCTGTAGCGTTTTGTGCATTTGTTACAATTTTCTCTGCTTTCTGAAAATAAGCTGTACCACCATCAACAGAGAATGCATCGTAATCCAGACCAATAATAATATAAGCATAATAGGCAAGGAGAGATGTAAGGTTTGATAAATGAGTGTTTTCGCTAAAATCCATTGGTTGAAATTCTACATATCTGAATTGAACGTCGTTGTCTTTGAAATTTAACATTACAGAATTATAATTCGAATTAAAAACCGGTCTGTTTGATTGAACCTGTATTGTTCCTTTATATTCGTCAGTGGAAATTTGCTCAGTTAAGTTTATCAGGATGTTACATTCAATACGTTCGTCATTCGAAAAAACATTGTCAGTCCATTTACGATTATTCAAAAATTCGTAAAGGTCTTTTTGCATCGACTCAAAAATTCTTTTGTTTGAAGTCTGAATTTGTTGTGAAGAAACCGAAATACGACAGTTAAGTTCTTGTGCATTAACTATTCCTGAGAACAGGATTAAACTTAAAATTAAATACTTTCGCATAATATTAAGACAGTAGTTTATATAACTCATTTACAATATCCTCTGCAACTTTTGATTTATGCTTTAACTCAAAATTACGAATATTATTGCTATTGTCAATAAATGTTACTTTGTTTGTTTCTGTTCCAAAACCTGCATCTTTATCTTTCAGCGAATTAAGCACAATAAGATCTAAGTTTTTATTTTTCAGCTTTGCTTTGGCATTTTCTATTTCATTATCAGTTTCTAATGCAAAGCCTATAATTCTTTGATTAACAGTCTTTATTTTACCAAGGTGAGCTGCAATGTCTTTAGTAGATTCCAGTTGAATTGTAGTTAAATTCTGAGCATGTTTGATTTTAGTAACAGACACATTTGCAGGAGTATAATCAGCAACTGCAGCTGAAAGTATAGCCGCATCTGACTTTGGAAACCATTCGTTTGCAGCTTCAAACATCTCATTTGCAGATATAACGCTAACTATTTTTATTTGTTTGTTTATTTTATTTATTGAGACAGGGCCTGAAATTAAAATAACTTCTGCTCCTTCTTCTTGCAAACAATTTGCAATAGCATATCCCATTTTTCCTGTAGAATGGTTGCTTATAAATCGCACTGGATCAATTGCTTCTACGGTTGGTCCGGCAGTTACAATTATTCGTTTGCCTTTAAGTTTTTTTTTTGAGTCGAAGAATTTTACAATTTCTGAAACAATTTTTTCAGGTTCTTCCATTCTTCCTTTTCCATCTAAACCACTTGCAAGTTCACCTGTAGCCGGTTCAATAATTTTATTACCAAAAGATTTTAGAATCTCTATATTCTTTTGGGTTGCAGGATGTGCAAACATGTCTAAATCCATTGCAGGTGCAACTATTACAGGACATTTTGCAGATAAATAAGTTGTGAGTAAAAGATTATCGCAAACGCCATGAGCCATTTTTGCTATAGTATTTGCTGATGCTGGGGCAACAATAAATAAATCGGCCCATATTCCTAAGTCAACATGACTATTCCAGTCGCCACTATGTTGCTGAAAAAAATCACACAACACGGAATTTTTTGATAATGCTGAAAGTGTAACTGGTGTTATAAATTCTTTAGCGGTTGGGGTAATAACAATTTTTACTTCGGCACCTTCTTTAATAAGCAATCTGGTAATAGTTGCTGCTTTATAAGCGGCAATACTTCCAGTGATACCTAGAATAATATGTTTCCCCTGAAGAAACATTATAGAATATCAGGTTGTTTTTCTTCTTTTTCAGGAGTGCGGAAATATAATTTTCCTTCAATAAATTCCTGTAATGCAATTGAAGAAGGTTTTGGAAGTTTTTCGTAGAAACGTGAAATTTCAATTTGTTCACGATTTTCAAATATCTCTTCCAAATTATCTGTAAATGAAGCAAATTCTTCTAATTTACGACTTAATTCATCTTTAACTTCTAATGAAATTTGGTTTGAACGTTTAGCTATAACCATTACTGACTGGTATATATTTCCCGTTTCTATTTCGAGTTTGTTTAAGTCGCGTGTAATTGTTGAAACTGATGCGTTAATTTTTTTATGATCCATATTATTGAAATTTAGTTTTTTAAATTTTTGGTTGCGTCGTTAAAAATTTTCTCTGCGTCTTTAAGATATTTAGTCTGAGGGAATTCAGCGATTAAGGTATAATATTCATCAACAGTATCCTGATAACGGGTTGATTTTTTTGAAATGATACTATTCTCGGCTAGCAAATAGGTTGATTTTAATGTTAAAAATAAAATTTCTTCTCTGAAAGGACTATCTGGAAAATCAATCAAACCAGCCTTAAATGCTATAACTGCAGCCCTAAAATCTCCAATGTCAAAATAAAGTCTTGCAGCTTTGTAAGATTTAATTTCAAGTTTATTTCTTAATGCATCAACAATTTTATTACACTCTGCAACTCTTGTGCTTTTAGGATATTTATTTAAAAACATCTGCATTTCTTCAATTGCTTTGTATGTATATGCTTGATCAAGACTTGCTTCAGGTGAATTCAAATAACTGCAATATGCTGACATATAATCACATTCTTCGCGATGAATGCTTAAAGGGTATCTTTCAGCAAAATTTTTGAAATAATATCCAGCTAAAATGTGATCTCCTTGATTGTAATAGCAATATGACATGTAAAACTGAATTTTTTCCGCTTTATCGGAACCTTTGTACATGTTTTCTAATTCTTCAAATAAACCGATTGCACGGTAATAGTCCTTTTTTTCGTAATATTCAACGCCTTTTTCATATTTTAAAGCGTAGTCAGAACTTTTAAGGTATTTCTGATACTTACTGCACGATCCAAAGATAATTGATAATGAGATCAGTGCGACTATATATAGCTTTTTTGAAAACATTTTGCGAAGGTAATGATTTTAAATGAAATTCTATAACGAATACGCTATTCTATTATTGCAATTAAAGGTTTTTTAAGAAAAAAAACTGATTATTATTATTTAATAAAGATTATTCAATTGAAATTTTCTGATGAAAATTTAATGAATTTTCGTCTTGAATTTTCAAAATATATAACCCTTTACTCAAATTGGAAACATTAAAAGAAAATGAATTTTTATTTTTTGAGTTAGCTGTTTCAGAAAAAATAAGTTTACCTGATATTTCAAATAAATTAATTTCAAGATCAGTTTTTAAATTCTCTGGAAAATTTAATGTAAAAAAATTAGTGCATGGATTTGGATAAATATTAATATTGTAATTTGTTTGCAATTCACTGTTATTTGTGATAACAGAACTTAAACCAAATCGTTTTACAAATTCCTGATAATATAAATTTGCAATTGTTGCATTATGTACAACAAGTGTATTCTCATCATTTATAGTTTCTGCAGATAAACTCCAGTTGTGTGAACCGGTTAAAACAAGGGGGTCGGAGGTAGTGTAATTCGGATCTGAAATTAGTAATTTATGATGTAAAATTCCGCCTTCTATATATTCTTTAAAATTATTTCCTAATGCAAGTGAAAGTATAGAGACTACTGCAGGTGTGCAATTGCCCGGACTATTTACCATCGCTTTTGTAACAACACCAGAACCTGCTTTATTACTTATGGCATCAGCAAGGTTTGTTTTAGTAATTAAATTAGTTTCTACATATAATTCATTATCTGCTGTTTCTATTGCATCAATAATTCTTTCTGTAACACTGTCAGAAGGACTGAAATACAGCTCAACTCTGTTACCGCCAATAATAAATTCATGTGGAGTATTATTAGTTTTATAGCTTCCGAATTTTGCATTTGAAGCATTAGGCAATAAACCCGAATTTCCATACATTTCTTCAAATTCAATTTTGTATGCTTTTGCAAGACTCTGATCGTGAATTATTATAACATTATTCGCATCAGTGTTATTAATCTGCAAATCTGTCCAGTTTGTTGAGCCTGTCCATACAATAGCATCTTCAGGATCTGGTGAATCTGTATCTATTAATACAAATTTATTATGCATTATTCCACTTGAACTTCCATTTGAAATTTGTCCGATTGATGCATCTAATCCAGTAAGTCCGGTATTTGATGCAGCTCCGTCATGCACAATTCTTACTGCAACGCCTCTGCTTTTTGCACTGTTAATAGCTCCTGTAATATTTGCAAGATTTGTTGTGCTAAAATTATAAATTGCAATATCCAGAGTATATTTTGAGCGGTTTATATAATTTATTAAAGTATCATCAATTAAACTGTTTAGTGTAATTGCATTTGTGCCTGTTGAAACAGTATTATCAACACTTCTGGTAAAGTAAACTTTTATATTTCCTGAGGAATTTGATTGTGTTACGAATGTTTGAACAGAGGCTTTTGCTGTATCGTTATTGTGAACCGAGAATGCCTTTATATAAAATATTTCTGCAGCATTGGCTCCGGTTAAATTAATTGTGTGATTTGTTGTATTTGTTGTTCCGTTTAAAATTCCCAGTTCTAGATTTGTTGTATTGCCGTATTGAATTTGAGAAGTACCTGTAATATTAGTAGTCCAGTTTAAAGTAAAACCATTAGTTGATATATTACTTATTGTAATTGGCGATGTAATAATTATTGACGAATCAGGAACAATGTCAATTCCATTTCTTATAAGTAATTGATACCCGCCATAACCTGTGAATGAATATTGTGAAACTATTCCCGAAATATTTACTGCTCCGGTAGGAATAGCCTGACCTACCAACGGACAGGTGGTCACAATTCTTAGTTGTCCGGTTTCTCCATTTGAATTAAAAGTATAATTTGTATTTGCTGTAAAGTTCCCGGTTCCCTGAATTGTACAATGATTAATCTGAACTAATTCGCTTTCTGTACTTTCGTTCATTCCTGCTGGTGTTATGTTTTGAATAGCTGGTAAGGGCTGTGAGCTGGAAATTAATGTAGCTGTTGTTATCGGATCAATCTCTAATAATGAGTTGTAGTTTTTTAAAATACCTGTTACTGTAATTTTATCTCCCTTAATGGCAGAACTAAGAACTGCATTAGCAGAAGATGCGTTGTAAATTGCAATTCCTGCTGTTGTATCCTGAATGTATCTTGTGTTACCAAGTTCAGATCCGTTCAAAACTATTCCGGTTACTGTAACTGATGTGCCTACTGTAATTGCTCTGGCAGCAGCAATATTGGCTTGTGATTTTGTTAAAATGGGGAATAAGATAATTAAAGAAAGTAGAAAATAATATTTCATAATTAAATTGTTAATTTAAATACAAAAGTAGTTTATAAAATTGAGACTGAGCTTTGTTTTAGTAATTACTATTTTATGTTTTAGTTAATAGTTAGAAAAAAAATATACTGCTTTAATAAGTTCTCGATAATTAAATATAATTTCGAAAACTTTTTCAAAATGAAAGAAATATTTATAACTACCGGAAAGTTATCGCTTAAGATATCGTGGATGCTGGTGAAGATATATGTGCCATTTTCACTTTTAGCTGCTTTATTAAAGTTTTCTGGTTTTTTTGTTTGGGTAAGTCCAATTTTAAGCCCATTTATGAAATTATTAGGATTACCGGGAGAAGCTGCAGTAACACTGATGGCTGGTTTCTTCGGTAATGTTTATGCTGGTATTGCGACTATTCCTGCATTAGATTTAACATTTAAACAGGTTACAATTCTTGGAATTATACTTGGTTTTTCGCATAATCTTTTAGTAGAAAGTGGTATACTTATTAAACTGAAATTTGCAAACGCAAGATTTTCTTTATTCAGAGTTGTTTTTGGCTTATTAGCAGGGATGTTAATGAATTTAATTTTACCTGATGAAATGAAAGGTGCAGTTCTTAATCCATATATGAACCCTGAAACTTTTAGTTGGGTAAATACAATAAAAGCTATGGTTGTTACTTGTTTTCAGGTTTTAGTTTTAATCTTTGTTATGAATTTTTTATATGAGCTTTTAAAAAAGTGGAAATTCAGTCAGGTAATAAAAAATAAATTACAAGGATTTTCATCGCTAATTGGTTTATCACCTAGTGCACTTATTCCCTGGTTGGCTGGTTTTTTATTAGGTATTGTTTATGGTGCAGGAATATTATTTCAGTTTTCTGAAAAGAAAGCATTAAGCCACAAAGATGCCTGCCTTGTTACGGTATTTATGGTATTAGCACATGCAATAATTGAAGACACACTAGTGTTTGTTGTGTTGGGTGCAAGTTTCTGGTGGATATTTTTAACCCGGGTTATTTTAGCTTTTTTAGTAATGAAGCTACTATCAATTAAAAATGTATATAAGAAATTTTTGTGGATAGGGTTGGCAAAGAGTTGAAAAATTTGTTGTTATAGTTCATTGTTCTATAAGAAACGTACAACATAGAACAATTAACAATTAACGTACAACGTAGAATGTATAACAATTAACGTACAACAATTAATAATGAACGTACAACGTACAACGTAGAACGTACAACGTAGAACGTACAACAATTCAAAATGCTTAAATGAGTAGTGTATCCTACTTAATGTTATCTAACTTTTTGAAATAAAGTAAAAGTGCCAACCAATATTCTTTACTTGTTGGACAATCCTGCCAAAGGCTTTTTGACCCATGTTCTCCAAGTCCATCCTGAGGCTTGAAAATAGTTTTTAAGTCAGATGCTGGTATGTTTGTAAGTAATTCATTCATATAAGCGTATTCGCGTTGTGAGCAAGCAACAAAAACCGGTTTGTCAAAGCCTTTTAGTTGATCTTTCATTACCATATCAGGTTGAAAATATTCACCGGGACTGAATGCAACAACAGCCTTTACTTTTGAATTGCCATTTGCAATTTTTAATGCCAAAGATGCGGAATATGAACTACCTAAAAGTACAACTTGCTTCTTGCTTTTTTCATATGCATAGTCTATTGCAGCAAGCATGTCTTTTTCAGCATCGAGGTAAGTTGTTGACATACCTTTTGATTTAGCAAGATTTGCAGTTTCGTTTTGAACAAAATTAACTCCTCCGCCTGAACGTAAATCAACTGCCAGGCAGTTATATCCTAATTTTAATAGTTTTATTGCAGAAGCTTTATATTCTCCTTTACTATACCCTGCCTGATGAAAAAGAATTAGATAAGGTGAACTTTCGTCAACTTCGTAAAGATTTGCCGATACAGTAAGTCCGTCAGATGCTTCGAAAGTTACCAACTCTTGTGAGTGCAAAGAGATTATTCCTAAGAATAACATTAGGGTAGTAAGTAAGTGTTTCATAAAAAGAGTGTTTTAAGCTTCAGCTAAAACTGTTATTTTGTTGGATGACATTTCAACCATTCCTCCTAAAATATCGAAAAAAACTTTGTTGCCATTAGTTTCAACAACTTTGATTTTTCCTTCGGATAATGTAGAAATCAATGGAGCGTGGTTATTCATTATTTCAAAAGAGCCATCTGCACCGGGAAGCTGTAATAATTTAGCTTCTCCGGTAAAAAGGCTTTTTTCTGGTGTTAAAATTTCAACTATCATAATTAACAATTTTATAAATTTCTATTGTCAATTATTATGCCTTAGCTTCAGCAAGCATACGTTCACCATTTGCAATAGCATCTTCAATTGTTCCACAAAGGTTAAATGCTGCTTCTGGATATTGGTCTACTTCACCGTTAATAATCATATTAAATCCACGAATTGTATCTTCAATAGAAACCATTACACCCTGACGGCCAGTAAATTGTTCGGCAACGTGGAAAGGTTGTGATAAGAAACGCTGAACACGACGTGCGCGGTGAACAACTTGTTTATCTTCTTCAGAAAGTTCGTCGATACCAAGAATTGCGATAATATCCTGTAATTCTTTATAACGTTGTAATATTTCTTTAACTCTTTGAGCACAATCATAATGTTCGTGTCCGATAATTTCGGGAGTAAGAATTCTGGAGGTTGAATCCAATGGGTCAACAGCAGGATAAATTCCAAGCTCAGAAATTTTACGTGAAAGAACAGTTGTTGCATCAAGATGCGAGAAAGTTGTAGCAGGAGCAGGGTCAGTTAAGTCATCAGCAGGTACATAAACAGCCTGAACCGAAGTAATAGAACCATTTTTTGTTGAAGTGATTCTTTCCTGCATAACACCCATTTCAGTTGCTAAAGTTGGTTGGTATCCTACAGCTGAAGGCATACGACCTAAAAGAGCAGATACTTCTGAACCAGCTTGAGTGAAACGGAAAATATTGTCAACAAAGAATAAAATATCTTTACCTTTTCCACCTTCTTCTTTATCGCCATCACGATAATATTCAGCAATTGTTAAACCTGATAAAGCAACAGTAGCACGTGCTCCCGGTGGTTCGTTCATTTGACCGAAAACCATTGTAGCTTGTGAGTTTACTAATTCGTTCTGGTCAACCAAGGATAAATCCCAGTTTCCTTCTTCCATACTTTTCTGGAATTTTTCGCCGTATTTTACAACGCCTGATTCAATCATTTCGCGAAGTAAATCGTTACCTTCTCTGGTTCTTTCACCAACTCCGGCAAATACAGATGTTCCGCTATATCCTTTTGCAATATTATTGATAAGCTCCATGATAATAACGGTTTTACCAACGCCAGCACCACCAAACAAACCAATTTTTCCACCTTTTGAATAAGGCTCTAATAAGTCGATAACTTTAATACCGGTAAAAAGAACTTCAGTTTCGGTAGAAAGCTGATCATACTTTGGAGGGTGAGCATGAATTGGATAACCTTCATCTTTTTTCATTTCAGAAAGACCATCAATAGCATCTCCGATAACATTTAATAATCTGCCTTTTATCTGTTTTCCAATTGGCATTTTAATGTTACTTCCTTTTGCAGTTACAGTCATTCCGCGACGAAGACCATCAGTAGAGTCCATAGCTATGGCTCTGATAGTGTTTTCGCCTATATGTTGCTGACACTCAATAATTAGCTTTTGACCATTATCTCTAGTTATTTCAAGCGCTTCTAAAATATTTGGAAGCACACCGCCGGTTTTTTCGAAACTTACGTCAACCACCGGACCGATAACCTGTACTATTTCACCAGTTTTCTGCGACATTAATTTTAATTTTTAATTTCAATTTTGTCACAAAGATAGAATTTTTTCCAAACCCAAAAACAAATTTTTATTGACAAGTTTTAAAGAAAAATAATTGAGTTAAAATAGTTGACGTACAGATATATATTATGTGTTTGATTAAAAGAACTTAAATAAAAAGAGTGAATTTTAAAATTGCAATTTGTACATTTGTCGTAATTCTTAATATAAATAAATGGAACTTTTAAGAAAAAACACACCTCGGTGGGTGGTCTTTTTAATTGATATTTTAATTTGTGTGTTTTCGGTTTTTCTTTCTTATTTATTAAGATTTAATTTTTCTATTCCATATCACGAATTAATACCGATGTTTTATTATGTTTTGCCGATAATTCTTGTGATAAGGGCGTTAAGTTTTTTGATAAGCAGATTATATGCAGGATTGGTAAGATATGCAAGTACAAAAGATGCAGAGAGAATATTTCTTGTTACTCTTTTTGGAAGTGTTTCTTTTGCCGGTATAGATGCTATAACATATTACACGTTTAATCATGTTTTTATTATTCCGTTCTCAATAATTATTTTAGATTTTTTGATAACAGTATTTGTTTTAACGTTTTCCAGATTGTTAGTAAAGTCGCTTTATTTTGAGTATGTTAATCCAAACAGAAAGAGGTCTGACATAATAATAATTGGAATTGATGAATTAGCTCACACTGTTAAGAGAGCTTTTGATAATGACATAGAAATTAAATACCGTGCAGTTGCCTTTATCGATCCTTCAGGTAAAAAGAGTAGAAATAAATTTGAAGGAATTGACATTTATTCTTATGATAAACTTGCTTATTTAATCGAGAAATATAATATAACCTCTGTTGTTTTTGCAACAACTTTTACATCATCGGAAATAAAAAACAACATTACTGATATTTGTTTTAGCTTAAATGTTAATATTCTTACTATTCCTGAAGCTTCAAAATGGATTAATGGTGAATTGAGTGCTAATCAGCTAAAACAAATTAAAATTGAAGATTTGTTAGAACGCGACCCTATTCAACTTGATAAAGAAAATATAAAATCGCAGATACTTGGAAAGGTTGTTATGGTAACAGGTGCAGCAGGGTCAATAGGTCGCGAAATGGTAATTCAGTTAACTAAGTTTAAACCTAAGAATATAGTTCTTTTTGATCAGGCAGAGACTCCGCTTAATGACTTATCGCTTGAATTAGAAGATTTAGGATTTACTGATTTTAAATTAATTATTGGCGACTTAACAAATGCAGGAAGGATAAACTATATAATTGAAAGGTATAAGCCAACTGTTATTTACCATGCTGGTGCATACAAGCATGTTCCAATGATGGAAAAAAATCCTGCAGAAGCTGTTTTAACCAATGTGTTAGGAACTAAAACTCTTGCATTTCTGGCACATGTGCATAAAGTTGAGAGATTTGTTATGATTTCAACTGACAAAGCTGTCAACCCTACTAATGTTATGGGTGCATCAAAAAGAGTTGCCGAAATATATACTCAATCATTATCTACAATTTCTGAAACCCGTTTTATAACAACACGCTTTGGTAATGTTTTGGGTTCAAATGGTTCGGTAATTCCGAGATTCAGAGCGCAAATTGAAAATGGTGGACCAATTACAGTTACACACCCTGAAATTACCCGTTATTTTATGACTATTCCCGAGGCCTGTCAGCTTGTTTTGGAGGCTGCAGCAATGGGCAAAGGTGGCGAGATTTTTATTTTCGATATGGGTAAATCTGTAAAAATTGTTGATCTTGCAAAAAAGATGATTCGTCTTTCGGGTTTGATTGAAGATAAAGACATTAAAATAACTTTTACAGGGTTAAGACCTGGAGAAAAAATATACGAAGAATTACTAAATGATAAAGAAAATACCGTTCCTACTTATCATCCTCAAATAATGATTGCAAAGGTTAGATCATATGATTATAATGATGTGAATAGTAAAATTGAGAAACTTCTGGAATCAATAAATACATATGATAATTACAATGTTGTTGCACAAATGAAGGAGATTGTACCGGAGTTTATAAGTGCAAATTCGGTTTACGAAAAACTGGATAAGAAGTAATAAGACACTAATTTCACGAATTTAAAACAATCAGGTCGAAAGACCTGACAGCAATACTAACCCAAATGTCATACTGAGAGTCCGTCGCGGCGAATCGAGGTGTATATTTGTCAGGAATATAGATTACCTTCGGTGAGAAAGTTCTTCACTATGTTCAGAATGACAAATAATAAAGAACTCTCGTTAAAAAACTATTTTACTGTTTTCCAGTTAAAATTTACAATTTTCCCAATTTTAAAGTTGTCTACTTTTTGTCCGTTTTTGGTAACTACACTATGTTCTTCAATAATTGTCATTGAAACCATATCAGGTTTAACAGAAGTAACTTTCATTTTACCAATATCCAGCCAACCTGTTGTTTTCATGCCAAATATTTCTTCTTCAAAATATTTTTGAAGTATTCCGGTTTGGCCAACTGTTGGAATAGTTCTCTGGTTATTAATTTTAATATTTACTGTTTTTCCTGTTTTCGATGCTATGGTACCATTTAATGTGTATTCAATTGAATCGTTATTTTTATTTACTGGTAATGTTTCCTGTGCATTTACGGATATTGTGAAATATATAAATGCAAAAAGTGTAATTACTAATATTAAATTTTTCATATAATTTGTTTTTAACAAATATACAAAAAAATGAAATCTAATGATAAAACTAATGATTTAATGATTACTAAATATTTATTTATAAAATTTGTTCTAAATTTGTTTTTTAAGGCAACTATTTTTATTTTCTGAGTTTATAGAAAAACAAACAATAAAATACTATGAAAACAATTTACAGATTATTTATCGGAATTTTTATTTTAATTCTAAATTCTAATGAAATAAAAGCCCAGATTGATTCTACAACATTTTACACCAATGAAGGATCTTTATTTTGCCAGGTTCCTGCTATTCCAACTTTTAATATTAATTATTATGGCAATTTTCAGCATATTGCTGACTTTAATGTAGATTTTGGTGACGGACAATCAGCTCAATTTAGCTCAGGTACAGGTTATTTTAACCACGTTTTTACACATTCTTATTCAACTGCAGGATCGTATCAGGCTACTTTAACAATTACAGAAAGTGGTCAAATATTTACTTGCACTATACCGATTATAATAAGCAACACATGCGGAGTTGTTAGCGGAAATATTTATAATGATTTTAATAATAACTGCACATTAGATGGTGGAGAAACAGCTTACTCTTATCAGCGCGCAGATCTTTATCAAAACAATCAATTTATTGAATATGTTTATTCTGATATATCAGGTCAATATGAATTTCCAAATGTTCCAATAGGATATAATTATACTGTTTATCCAAGAAATCAATATTCTCCTTCTATAAATCTTATCGATTTCTGTCCGCAATCAATTCAGATAAACACAATACCTTCTACGTCAAATAATTTTGGTTATTATTGTTCTCCAACCGGTTTTAACTTTGCCAGCATTATTCATCCAACAGGCTGCATTCCTGGCCAATCAAGGGTTATGGGGGTTACAACTTACAATTTCACTTGTAATTCGCCTTTAACAGCAACAGTTAAAATATTACTCGATCCGTTATTAACCTATGATAATTCGGTAACATCATCGATTCCAATAACTATTAGTGGTGATACGCTAATATATCAGGTTACCTTTAATTCAAACGCTTTTGTTTCCAATTATTTTAATGTTATAACAAGTACAACTGCTACAATTGGCGATACCGTTTGTGTAAATATTTTAACTACACCAATAATCGGAGATCTTAATCCTAATAACAATACAGGTGAATTTTGTTTTCCGGTAGTAACTTCATGGGATCCAAATGATAAAGCGGTATTCCCCAGAGGTGCAGGTGCAGCCGGAAATATATCGCCAACACAAGAACTTATTTACACAATAAATTTCCAGAATACAGGAACATATTATGCTTATAATATATATATTGACGACACACTAGATTCTGATTTGGATATTAATTCTTTAAGAATTTTATCTAGTAGTCATTATATGTACACAACATGGCCGGCTCCAAATGTTATTCGGTTTAATTTTGAAAATATTTTTCTTCCGGATAGTAGTATTGATTTAAATGGAAGTATGGGACACGTTGTTTATTCGATTGATCCAAAACCAGCATTACCTATAGGAACACAAATAACAAATAGTGCAGCAATATATTTTGATTATAATGCTCCGGTTATAACAAATTCTACATTAAATACTATTTCGATGCCAACACAGATTCAAATAACACCTGAATTACAAAGTACTTTTGATGTTTATCCAAACCCTGTTGTTAATGATGCAATAATTTTAATTAATAATACTGGAATATACTCAATAGAAGTAGTGAATATTACAGGAGAAATAATTAAAACTATATCTGATATTTCTTCAGGAGAAAGTTACATAAATCTTAAAGAATTAGGCTCAGGTATTTATCTTATCAGACTTGTTGATAACAATAATCAAACAACGGGATTAAAGAAGATTGTAGTGCAGTAACATATATTAGAAGAATAAAGAAACCGACATAAGTCGGTTTTTTTATTCTAATTAACGATTGACATGGGGAATAAAATACATGTAATTCAGATTGTTATGTTTTTTAAAAACAATTAAAATCAAAAGATAAAATAACATAATTAAAAAGCTGTTATTTAGCATGTGAAATAAAATGTCAAAATGATATAACAATTAATCTATTTTTTTGTTACAGCGATTTTTTATTATATATTTGAAGAGTGTTTGTAAAGTATTAATATTTGCCTTGTCGTCTCGTTGTTTTGCGGTTAACAGACATGGGACTGACGGGGCTGTGCCGTGATTAAAATATAGAAAATGAGTTTTGTGAGCTATAAAAATTTTCTTTTATTCATATAGTCTTGCCACATTATTAACATATATTTTCCATCTTCAAGATTACGATATCCAAATTCGTAACAGAAGTAATAAATATTTCCATTTTTTGCTTTCCAAGTTGTGGTATAATAGTCAAAATTGAATCCTTCGTTAATTAGTACTTCTTCTTTTACCTGTGATTGTCCTGATAAATTATATTGTTTCAAAACCCGGCGATTATGTTTAAGTATAGTATCAACCCTAACATAAATACTAGATTCTTTTAGTTTTGAATTTTTATAATGATATGCTGATTTACAATAAACATTACAAAATTTCTGTCCTAAACGACCTTTTAATGTTTTGCCACATTCAGCACATTTTGAAGCTACTACATTAGTTAATTTTGAATACATAAGTATATTATAAGTATATTAAACGAACAAATGTACGGTTAAATTTGCAATACACTTATCATAAAGGTTATATTTAATAGAAATTATTTTTTCTGAATATTCTATTCAAACAATAACTTATATGAAATCTAAAATTACTTTTGAACCTGGCACACATCGAAACAGGCCCGTAATATTTATTTTATTTAATTATAATAATGAATTAAATATGGCAGTTAAAACTCAAACTTTTGCAAGTTGGAGTCAAACAAATAATAAATGGTATATATACGAAAGTGAATTTAATAGAAATAAAATTTATTCAGGTTTAGGTAATCTAGCTTACTTTGATTTTTCTGCTATAGATAAAAAATCGCCAGATTTATCAATTGATACAAATGAATTTGATAAACCAAAATCTGAGAAAAAAGTTAAGCATTTTAAACCCTTTTCTGATGATTATTCAGGAAAAATATCTGAATTCAAATCATGGATGAAGCATAAACGATATAGCGAAGCAACAATAAACAATTATACTGAATGTCTTAAAGTTTTTTTATCATTTATCTGGCCAAAACCTTTAATTGAAATAAATAACAGTGACATGATTAATTTTGTTAACGAGTATATTATAAATAAAAAATTAAGTTATGCGTATCAAAATCAGGTTATTAATGGAGCTAAAATATTTTTCAAAGAAATTGTAAAATGTGAATTTGAGGTAGATAAAATAGAAAGACCAAGAACTCAGCATAAATTGCCAAATGTATTAAGTAAAGAAGAGGTATCATTAATTTTAAAATCTCATGCAAACATTAAACACAGTACAATGTTAAGTTTAATATATGCATGTGGTTTACGCAGAAGTGAGTTATTAAATTTAAAACCTTTAGATGTTAATAGTAAGCGTGGATTGTTAATGATAAGAAATGCTAAAGGGAATAAAGATAGAGTTGTTCCAATTACAATAAAAATAATTGAAATGTTAAGAGAATACTTTCGTTTATACAAACCAAAAGTTTGGCTTTTTGAAGGAAATGCTCCAGGCGAAAGGTATAGCGAACAGAGTTTACAAAGTATTTTAAAGCAAGCTTTAGAAAAAACTAAAATAACCAAGCCAGTAACTTTACATTGGTTACGTCACAGTTATGCAACGCATTTATTAGAATCGGGAACTGATTTACGCTATATTCAGGAATTGCTTGGTCATAGAAGTTCGAAAACAACCGAAATATATACACATGTAAGTTCTCATTACTTACAAAAAATCAAATCACCTTACGATGATTTGTTTTAGTTGATATATTGTAATATATTTGATAATGGCAAAATAAAAATGGATAATAAAGAACAAAATATAAAAAACAACTCGAGTAATACATATACGTCCACCATTAGCCGAATAAGTATGACGATATATAACCTATAAGGGTGTTAGCAACTATAGCAGAACGCACAAGGCATGCTTCACTTCGTAAAAAATTTCTCAGCGCAAAAAAACGGCAGTTTTTCAATGACAAATTTGTTCTTTGCACTTTTTTCGCTAATCACTCAAAAGAGCAAATCCGTTCTTTTTGACAAAGCAGGAGCAATCACAATAATTTGACCCAAATAATTGTGGCCAGACCTAAATTTTTTACCCAGCCCAAAACCGCACATTCCTCGCATGACAATCCTGAAAAGAAAATGCTGCAACAAATCAGCCGGAAACTAAGTTCGAAACATTATTACAACTTGAAACCGTTGTTCAAATCGCTTCTCTTTGACGCTGTATTGCTGAATTTGAGCAGCACTGCTACAGATTGCTAACACCACCTTAGCATAATTGCTGGTAGAATGTTAAATAAATTTGCTTTCCTTAATCAACTTTATTACATTTGGACAATGACTGCAAGAAATAACGCAACTATGCCAAGCTGCAACCGTTACCAATAATGCATAGAAAAGACAAAAAATCGTATATTTGACAGTTTTGTATATTGACTAAAATAAAAAAATAAAATGACTTTTAAGACTGCCGACACTCTAGCCCAACCTAATAATTTAAATTTTTCTGCCACCGCACTCTGCCTTATCAGGCAGTTAGGTTTTGCCCTTGCACATTTGGCACATTGCCTTTTGCCCACTACACAAGCAATTCCTTCGCAAAAGTCAAAGAGCCAAATCTTCCCCAACCATCTTCTTCAAACAATTGTTCATAACATTGTTAAAATCATGTTTATAAATAACAGCCAAAATACAATAACCTTACAATATTTACTCCGTAAAATGACTTTGATAATTTTAAACTAAATACACCTAAATATGAAAAGAAAAATAATTTCATTATTATTTGTTACAACAATGTTATTTGTAACTTTTAATTTTTCTGCCTTTTCTCAATCAGGTCAGAAATGGTCAACAGGACTTAACTCCATTTTTTCTGGCGAGGCTTTTGGCACATCGAATAACCAAGCCCTTTTAATAAAGGTAAATAATGCGCTTGCATTACAAATAAATCCAGGCGGCGGTATATTATTAAATTCATTATCTAATGTTGGTAATGGAATTGTTTCTTTTGACAATTCAGGTAAATTAATTCCAACAGCATTTCCAAATGATGCAACAAAAGTATTCTTAGGTAACGGTACATGGGGAAATGTTCCTACTCCTCAAAATTACTGGCAATTTCATGATCCAGATATTTTTACAATGACTCCCGGAAATATTGGAATAGGTACTGATCACCCATTATTTAAACTTGATATTGATGGGGATGTTAGAATTTCAGAAAATTTATATGTAGGTGGTGGAATTATTATTACCGATAAAGTTAATGCAACAAGCGAAGTTAATACAGGAAAAATATATGCTACACAGGAATTAAAATCGGCAGCACTTAAAGCCGACTCAATAATAATGGATAGTACTAAAGCCTTTTATGGTGAATCAAATTTCAAGGGCGATGTAAAGCTAAAATTCAAATTAGATGTTACAGGAGATGTGCAAGTAAATGGCAATATAAATACACCGGGAAATATTTCATCAAATTCAATTTATACCTCTAATTTGAATGTTTCCGGGCAAACTAATTTTGAAAGTTTGAATGTTAATGATAAAATAAGAACAAGTAGGATTACATCTTTAGTTGGGGATAGTTTGATACATTTTGGAGATAGTTCAATAGTGATGAATACTGCATATAATCTTCTATATACTACACAAGGAAGTAATTTATATATTCAGTGCGGTATGAATCTAGCTCAAAATGCTACTATAATTAATGCTACTAGGGGAAACGTTGGTATTGGAACATCTTTTCCTGAAAGAAAATTACATATTTCAGTCATTGATACGGTTTCTTATTCACCAACAGTAGCACCAATTCCATCTTTACTGCTTGATAATTTCAATAATGCTCAAACTAATTCACAACATTCTTCTATAGGATTTAGGGCAAAAGGGATAAGTGGAGGCAATACAGCTGTTGGATATATTACTTTAATGCAACCTGATCGCTATCAGAAAGCCGGTAATTTTACTTTTACTCTCAGAAATGCTACTAATAACTATAATGAAATAATGAGACTACAATCAGACGGTACAGTTGGCATTGGCACACTTACACCAACCTCAAAACTATATATTAAATCAGATAATATTAAAACTGGATTAATCGTTGAAACTTCATTTGATTCAACTTCACATGGTTATGGAATAATAGCAAATGTAGGCACTACAGGCGATAATACTATTGCACTTGCAGTTAAAAAAGACACAATCAATAATTTTATTGTTTATGGTAACGGACATGTTTTGGCAAGGGATGTTATTGTTAAGATGGGTCATTTAGGAGACTTTGTTTTTAATGACGATTATAACTTAATGACCATTTACGAACTCGAAAATTATATAAAACAAAATCATCATTTACCTAAAATTCCATCAGCAAAAGAAGTAAAAGAAAATGGAATGAATGTAGGCGAATTTCAAAATCTTGTTTTACAAAAAACAGAAGAACAAGCCTTGTATATTATTAGTTTGCAAAAACAGATTGATGAATTGAAGAAAGTAATCGAAGAACTTAAAAAATAAAGTTAAATGAAAAAGTTCCTGTTTATTTTAATTGTATTAACAACTATTTTATCAGGTTGCAGATACAAAGACGGTCCTATGCTCAGTTTTCGTTCAGTAGAAAAAAGATTAAATGGAGATTGGCAAGTAATTGGATTTACCTCAGATGGTATTGACTCTTTACAATATTATAATGATAGTTGTGGAGGTATAATGAAAATAACTCTTTATTACCCAGACGGAAGTCTGGATTCCGATAACAAAGTGAATTTTTATAATAGTAAAATGCCTTCGATGGGAGGTCGTTTTACTTTTTCTAATAATAAAAAGATAATGCATATTAATTTTGGAGATACATCTCTATATAAAGACATAGGCCCATTAGGAGGCGGGAGAAGCGAATGGAAAATATTGAAATTAACAGAGAGTAAATTAAAAATAACAACTGACTTTAATAGTAGAAATTATATTATTTCATTTAAAAAATATTAGTTATGAGAAAAATAATTTTCTTAATATTATTTGTTAATGTTTACATTAATTCTTTTGCTCAAAGTGGAACTGAAAACATGCTCAAATACTGGCATTATCGAAATCGTTTAAATTATTTTGTAATACCTGGCACAAGACAAGGTGAAAGTGAAATAATTTCTCAAAGGAATGATTTTACCGAAGACGTTGGTCTTCATCCTGACCCCTTTCATAAAATTAGTTCAAATGGGCAACATGGTGTTTATTTTGGCTATTATTTAAGTATGCTTGCAACTGAATATAAATTATTATCGGATAACGGGCAAACAAATGAAGCTGCAAATACTTTACATGAAATTAATTTGGCATTAAATCAATTTGCTAATTATATGGATAGATGCGAAAATTATTGGGGATATCCTGATGTTGAAGATGGTTTTTTTGTAAGTGAAAATATGCCAAGTAATCCTTGCAATTTTTTGGATACAATTGCAAGTAATGGACATACTACTAATGGTGAAAGGCATTTGGATTTATTAAATAAAAATTTAACACTTGCTAACAATGTTTGGAATAGTACTACCAATACATTTGGTTTACCCGCAGGGCATCCCGGTTATACTGATTTTATTGACTCACGTACTTGTTATGATGGAGAAACTACAAAAAAAGCAATGACTCAAGATGAAGTCATAGGAGTATTGCAGGGATTAGCTTTTGTAAGAAGGTATTGCCCTATAAATAGTTGGGAGTATTCGAAAAGTAAATCTATTGCATGTAATATAATTACTTTTGTTAGGAATGAATATGAAGATAATGGAGTTATACCAATTCGTTGGTTAATTTTTGAACCTGATGGAATTCCTGTACATAATCCGAATAACTCTTGGATATGGTGGGCATTAGGCCCGGGTGATGCAAGACGCTATGCTTTTGGTTTTATTAAGGCTGCTAATTATTTTGATAATACTTGCAATAACAATTATGCTGACCCTGAAGCTGGTTTAGATGAAGCAAATTGGGAACCAATTGGATTACACCATAGTGGTGTTGTTTGGAATAATAGTATGTCTGCTACTCTTGCTGCAATTGGAAAATCTTGGCATGTAGGTATAACTATTAATTTAGGATGTTGCTGGAACTGGTGTCCATCTTGGTTACCATGTGTTCATATTCCTGCTTATATCCCTGCAACAGGGTGGGGTATTAAAAATGTTACTTCTTATTATAATAGTGAAACATTTTATTTAATGATTTATGAAGCTTTACATAATAAAAGTACAACATATATGAGTCAATCTAAAGCATTAACACAAATAAACAGCGCACCATGTGAAGGCCCTTATAATTATGGAAATGGAAATCGTCCTACTGACGATATTTGGGGTGGATGGAGTGGCTCTTATAGATGGCGCGATATAATTACTGAACAACAAGGTTGTTGTGATCCAAATGGAAATTATAATGGTCTTGATTTTATGATATTTTATAATCTATATCAAATTATTTATGGTGGTATTTCCTACGAGAATTATAATGACAGGTATTTATTGGGAAATGTTAATACTCCTCAAAATTTAGTTGCATTTAATTCAATTACATCAACACAGATTATAGACTCTCAAACATTACCATGGGTAAACTATAAAGCAGGTGAACAAATTGAATTAAAACCCGGATTTCATGCTCAAGAAGGTTCAACTTTTCATGCTTATATTGAACCAGTTGGTTGTGGTGAAAACTTCATAACAGATACAATACCACAACCTACTACATTTGAATCAACTTCAGAAGATACCTGTATTACTGTTAATTTACCTGCAATGCCTTGCGGGTATGATACATTACATTTTAATGGTATTGACGGCGATACCCTTGACCAATATACTTATATCTGGAATTTTGGTACCAGTGCCAATCCTCAGTTTTCAAATATTAAAAATCCATCTGTATATTATGCCAACCCCGGCACTTATCAAATAATTATTTCTCTAACAGATACTGCAACACAAACAGGCTACAGGTTATGTATGAACATTGTTAAACCACCGTGTACAGATATACCTGATACCTCTGGTACACCAATTGAGAAAAGAATTAATAATAATGCTTCAAATCAGGAATTTTTTAATTCAAACGGGAATTATAAAATTAACGTATTTCCAAACCCCACATTAGGAATTCTATATGTTACTTGTTCTGATAAAAATATTTCCTTCTCCGTTGAAATTTCTGATATTTTAAAAAACAGATTGTATTTAAAAGATAATTTTTCAGGAAATACTCAGTTTGATTTATCCTCAAATCCTAAAGGAATATATTTTGTAAAAGTAATTACATCTGATGGAAATATTTTTGTTAGCAAAGTCGTAAATCAATAATATCTAATTACCGATATTAATTTATTTTGTGATATGTATAACAATGCCATATAATACCATAAACAATATACAAAAATGAAAAAAATAATCTTTTTGACAATGCTTACTTTTTTGGGAGACATTGTTAATGCACAATGGACTACACAATTTTCAGGGACTTCAACTTTTTTAACAAGTGTATTTTTCCCTTCTCCTGATACTGGATATATAACAAAAGAAAATGGCGGACTTTTAAAAACAGTAAATGGTGGTACTAATTGGTCTGTTGTTTCTCCTGTAGGAACTGCAAGTTATATTTCTTTCACATCCAATGATACTGGCTATTCAATATATGCCAATAAAATATTAAAAACAACAAATGGTGCAACTTCTTGGACAATAAAAAATACTACTGCAACATTTTATTATTTCCGTTCAATATTTTTTGCAGATAATAATACTGGATATGTTTTGGGTACTGACAGCAGCGCTAGTACTTGTTATATTTATAAAACTATAAATGCCGGTGAGAATTGGTTTTTACAATCTTCTATTTCTTTAGATATGGTTATGTCTATTCCTAATATTTTTTTTACAGATATAAATAATGGTTACCTTGTAAATTATTCTTCGAATATATACAAAACAACTGATGGTGGACTAAATTGGTCAACTCAAATCATTGATCCTACTGGATATACAGCGATTTACTCTATACATTTTCCTTCTTTTAACATTGGTTATGCAGTTGGTATGAGTTATTCAACAGGAATTGCCATTTATAAAACAACTGATGCAGGTTTGACATGGACATCACAATTGACAGATGAAACAAATCCTCTTTACTCGGTTTATTTTACAAACGACAATATTGGATATGCAGTAGGTGGTAATGGCATTAATTCTGGTACAGTAATAAAAACAATAGATGGTGGCAATATCTGGTCTTTAGCTACTATACAATCACAAACTTTCAATTCTGTATGTTTTCCTAATAATAATACAGGCTATGCCGTTGGGACTAATGGAACAATAATCAAATATTTTGATAATAGTTCAGACATTGGAAATGAAAATCCATTACCATTAAATAATTCATCTTTTATTTATCCCAATCCTACGACTGGAAAGCTAAATATTACAATTTCAAAATCTCAAATAAATGCTATAAATAATGACATAAATATTTACAATTCTCTTGGCGAGAACATTTATTCATTCAGAACTTTTATGACAAATTTCGAAATCGATTTATCAAGTCAACCTAAAGGAATATACTTTGTTAAATTTAATGATGGTAAGAAAATATATTCAGAAAAAGTATTAATAAAGTAACAAACTGACTTCTTAACACAGATTTTAGAACAGTCACTATTTTTGTAAGTAAAGTAATGAATCAATAACATTTTTATCTATTATTTATCTATTTTATATTTGATTTTTTACTTTTCGTATTTGTTAAATATTTCTTTTCTTGTAGGACAACAACAAAAACACGAACTACCAAAATTTATTAGACAATTGCAATAACAATTTGTAATAGGTTTAACAAAGTGTATTTTTCCATCAACACAGTTTACTACTTTACAGCAAAGATGTAATTCGCCATGTAAACACAATTTATTATTCTTACAATAATTTGTTTTTAATAATGTTTCTTCACTTACTTCTATTTTCATTTATTATTATTGTGTATTGTGTTTTTCTGGTAATGAATCAAAATAATTTTTATGTACTTCTTCTAAAACCTGCCTAAAATTTATATACTTAAACATTTCTATTATTATATCTTCAATTCTATTTTCTTTCTCAACATCGCCATTTAAAATTATTTTCTCATTGTTACTTGGTTTTTCAAGAAGGCTCGACAAAATATTTGTATCATACAAAACAACCCTTTCATCTATATTTAGAGATAGTTTTTTAACAAAGAAGCCAAGTAATTTTATTAGTTCTTTTTTGCGAATATTAGTTTGTATTTCGTATGTACAGCAGTTATTTTCTACTTCAAAAGATAAAATATTGGTTAGGCTGGGAAGATAATTTTCCAGTTTCCGTTTAGATGTCGGAGAATTGATTGTATGAATGAGCAGATATATATGCATAAAAAAAGACGTGGGACATAACTATATCTGTTTTCGAGGTACTGGTATACCCTTCATGCAAATAAGTTCGCCCACGCCATAGCATGAGCGTTTGACTTATTATTTATACATGAATAGAAAATTACCAGTTTTCGAAAACAAAAATAATAGTTAACGCTACAAATAATATTAAAAGAACCTAAAACACTTTATTGTTTTTTATAATACAAATTTATAACTATTAAGTAAATAAAACAATTAATTTTTTTGAAAAATTTGTGTTTTTCATGTTTTTTTATCTTAAACTCTATTTTTCACATTGTTTTCTGCAACATTATTGACTTTTTTACGTTATAAAAGTAAAATTCAATTCTAAAACTTACAATCATGTCAACAATTAATGAAATCTCAAAGCATCGCGGTTCAGAAACCAGCCACTACAACAACGTTGCAAATTTCGAAGTATTAATAGCCGAATGTATCGGTTATGGTACAACCTACAATCCAGTTAAAACAGCATTAAAAGTAGCACCAATGCAAACACTTTTAACAACAGCTAAAAATGCTAACACTACTGTCAATTCAGCAATTCCTGCTGACCGTACTGCACGAGACGCACGTGAAGAAGCTTTCGAACCCTTGAGTATCCTTATTACAAGAGTTACAAACGCTTTAAAATCTTCCGACATCTCCAAACAAATTATAGAAAGTGCAAAAACTTATACACGTAAAATTCAGGGACGTAGAGCAACACCTAAAATAAGTTCAACAGAACCTGCACAGGGCGAACCTGTTCCTGGTGCAGAAATTACCATTGAACAGGAACAGAAATATATTTCAACATCACAAATGGGCTACGATAACCGTTTAGACAATTTCGATAAACTAATTAAGTTCCTTTCATCTATTCCACAATATACCCCAAACGAAGCCGAATTAAAGGTTACAGCCCTTACAACCTTATACAACGACTTAAAAACAAAAAACACAGCCGTAATTAATGCCACAATTCCATTAACAAATGCAAAATTTTCACGTAACGCAATTCTTTACAAAGAACCCGTTGGCTTATATTACGTTGCTTCCGAAGCAAAAACTTATATTAAGTCTCTGTTCGGTGCAAATAGCCCCCAGTATAAGCTTATTTGCAGATTAAAGTTTACAAAACCAAGAAAATAATTTAAAACGGAGCAAACAAAAGTTAAAACACCCAATACAAAAGTTGATAATGCCATGACAAAAGATGTTTTAACCTTGACAAAAGTTAAAACTTGCATTACAAAAGATGTTTTTGGCATAACAAAAGATGTTTCTTCAATGACAAAAGATGTTTTTCACGTTACAATTGTTAAAACTTCAATGACAAAAGATGTTTTAGGCATAACAAAAGATGTTTCTTCAATGACAAAAGTTGTTTTTAACATAACAAAAGATGTTTCTGCTATGCAAAAAGTTGAAACTGCATAACAAAATAGAAATATTGACAGTACAAGTTGAAACAGGCTGCTAATTTGACAGGGAATCGAAAGCAACCATAATGAAATTTCCCATCACACAAGTCTAACCACAGTGTGCCACGAAGGAAAAGAGCATAAGTTCAAAGTTCTTTAACATGCTATATACAAGATGGTGGAAACGACCCACCGATAAGGGCTTACAGGAGCATTTATCAAACCGTCTTATGGTGCTTTGATTTAAGGTCAAGGTATTGAGCGATAAGAAAAAGGTTTTGCAAGACAAAATCAGGTGCGGTTAGAGGAGATGAACGCAAGTAAACCACTGAAGAAGTATCGAGACCACTTAACACGTTGTCAAAACTGTTGTGCTTGTGGTTATGACAGGATTAGCATAGCGGTTACCTGTTTTACTGGCTATGTGACAACCGATATAAAGGTGGCATGAACTCTAATCATGCTTGTATATGGAACGTGGGATAAACCGGATACCGATGTTAGTTTGCCAATTTAATGCTACCATAAGGATTCGCAGGGCAAACAAAGGGAAATGCACAAGTGTACAAGCACGAGGCAAATAGTACCGAAGCGGTAACGGAAACGGACTAAACCGTAGTAGTGAAGAGTCTTCTGTAATGGAAGAGGAGCGAAGGGTTTAGGTCATTCAAAAGTGTAAATTTAAACAACCCTGCGATGCAGGGAAAGATTGAAATGGACATGGGAAAGTCAGTACCAGTAACAGAAGAAATGGTGAAGGTAGCTTACAAGAAGGTAAGAGCGAACAAAGGTAGTGCAGGCGTAGATGAAGTAAGTATCGAAGATTTCGATAAGAATAAAGAAGGCAATCTGTACAAAATTTGGAATCGTCTATCATCTGGTAGCTATTTTCCACCACCAGTAAAAGAAGTGGAGATACCCAAAGGAGATGGAAAAGTCCGAAAATTGGGGATACCAACAGTAGGGGACAGGATAGCACAAATGGTGATAAAAGATTACCTTGAACCAAGATTAGAGAAGGAATTTAGCCCTAATTCATACGGATACCGACCATTAAAAAGCACTCATGGAGCATTAGCACAAGTGAGGCGAAATTGTTGGCTGTACAATTGGGTGATAGACCTTGACATAAAAGGGTTCTTTGATAACATAAGCCATGAGAAGTTATTATTAGCCATAGACAGACATGTAAAAGAGGCATGGTTAAAAATGTATATTAAGCGATGGCTTGAAATGCCAATAGAAAAGGCAAATGGAGAGCTGATATACAAAAATGGAAAAGGAACGCCGCAGGGCGGTGTAATCAGTCCATTGTTAGCAAATTTGTTTCTACATTATGCTTTGGATAAATGGTTAATGAAAACATGCAGAAATGTGAGATTTGTTCGTTACGCAGATGATGTAATAGTTCATTGCAAAAACAAAGAACAAGCAGAGTTGGTATTAAGTATGATAAGGACGAGATTAGAGGAATGTGAACTCGAATTGCATCCCGAAAAGACGAAAATTGTTTATTGCAAAGACCATAAGCGAACAGGAGATTATGAAAATGTCAAATTTGATTTTCTTGGATTCAGTTTTAAACCGAGACCATCAAAGACAAAAGCAGGATATTTGTTTCTTGGTTTTGATTTAGCAATAAGCACAAAGTCGAGGAAGCGAATATTAGAGGAAATAAGAAAGACGAGTATACAAAGATGGAGTACCCGCACGATAGAAGAAATAGCCAAAGAGCTAAATCCGAAAATACGAGGCTGGATAAACTACTATGGTAAATATCGTCCTTCCAAACTTGCCTCAATATTCAAGCAGTTTCACAAGAGACTAATAAAATGGATGAAAAACAAATACAAAAGTTTGCTACGTAGCACGAGAAGAGCATATTCATTGCTGAAAGAAATGCAACAAACGCAACCGTCTTTATTTGTTCATTGGGCATCAGGTTACAGGTAATGATTTGAATGACAAGAGCCGTATGAAGGGAGACTTTCACGTACGGTTCTGTGAGAGGTTTGGGGCGAAATTCCCCTTATCTACTTGACTTCCGCTTTTCCGCAATGCAGCTATGGATGTCACACTGAGCCTGTCGAAGTGCAAAAAAGCGTAAAGAGGTTATCCTTTTTGCCTGCCCTCGCTCTGTATAAACCTCACTGCAACTTGACAAAGACTAAAGAAAAAATGAAAAATCCCTTCTCACAAAAATTTAAATGCCGACACACAACCGCCCTGACTAAAAAAAGACTAAATTAGCCTCAATGGTTTTTGACACAAACTGCAAGAAATAACAATAAATGCACATATTGGTAACACCACCTACGATAACAACGAGCAGACATGGGCAACTTGACACATCTAACATTAAATAAAATTATTAGCGGTTTGACACCGACTGCAAGTAAATGCTCGTCGTTACGTAGCTTCAAACGTTAGGCAAAATAGGTAAAAAAACTGCACGACTAGTATTAGAGCATTTAAAAAGTTAAAGTTATGAATAGACAAATAATCCTCTTTTTTTTATTTGGCATTTTTATCGTGACAATTCTAAACTCATGTCAATGTTCTTGT